>JANOQL010000224.1:0-5952 GCA_031414835.1 Sphingomonadales bacterium
ACCCCTCTCCCATTTGGGGAGAGGGAGGGGCCCGCCGCGTAGCGGTGGGAGGGTGAGGGGTGGCTGGCGCGATCACCCAAGCTGGCGACCTCCCGTGCAAAGGCCCGCGCGGTTATTCGGACTTGATCCTCAAGCGTGCCAAACGGTTGCGTTACGAAAAGACCGATGCTGAAAAGAAACTCTGGTCGGCGCTGCGCAATCGGCAAATTGCCAACGCCAAGTTTCGCGAACAACAGCCTATCGGGCCGTACATCGTTGATTTCGTTTGCCATGAGCATCGATTGATAGTCGAGGCCGATGGATCGCAGCATTTGGACAGTAAGCACGACGCGGTGCTCGATGCTTACCTCAAAAGCAAAGGCTACCGAACTCTCCGGTTCTGGAATACCGACATACTGCTCAAACGCGACAGTGTTCTTGTTGCCATTTATGAAGCGTTGACGACCCCTCACCCTTCCGCCGCTTTGCGGCACCTTCCCTCTCCCTCAATGGGAGAGGGGTTTACAGAGAGCGACTGACTTATGCCTGAAACCTACGATCTTATCGTCCTCGGCTCAGGTCCTGGCGGCTATGTCGCGGCGATCCGGGCGGCACAGCTCGGCCTAAAGACCGCGATTGTCGAGCGCGAAAACCTTGGTGGCATCTGCCTCAACTGGGGTTGCATCCCCACAAAGGCATTGCTGCGGTCGGGGGAAATCCTCCACTATATGCAGCACGCCAAGGATTACGGCCTGTCGGTATCGGGCGAGATCAAGGCCGATCTTGACGCGGTGGTGAAGCGGTCTCGCGGCGTCGCGAAGCAGCTTAATCAGGGCATTGGCCATCTGATGAAGAAGAACAAGATCACCGTCCACATGGGCGATGGCGCGCTCAAATCGGCAAACACGCTGACCGTCACCAAGGATGGCAAGACCGAGGAACTGACCGCGAAAAACATCATCCTCGCCACCGGTGCTCGCGCGCGCGATCTGCCGTTTGCGCCTGCCGATGGGAAACGCATCTGGACGTATCGCCATGCGATGGTGCCGCCCGAAATGCCGACCAAGCTGCTCGTGATCGGATCAGGCGCGATTGGGATCGAATTTGCGAGCTTTTACAATGATATGGGCGCCGAAGTGACCGTCGTCGAAATGCTCGACCGGATCGTGCCGGTCGAAGATGCCGAAGTGTCCGACTTCCTCGAAAAATCGCTGACCAAACAGGGCATCAGCCTGATGACTGGCGCGGGCGTCGAGGAACTCAAGGCGCATGACAAGGGCGTTTCGACGAAGATCAAGGGCAAGGACGGCACCGTCACGGCGACCGAATTCAGCCATTGCATCGTCGCGGTTGGGATCGTGCCCAATACCGAAAATATCGGGATCGAGGCGCTGGGCGTGGCGACCGATCGCGGGTTCCTCAAGACCGATCCGATGTGCCGCACCAATGTCCCCGGCCTCTGGGCCATCGGCGACATTACGGCACCCCCATGGCTCGCGCACAAGGCCAGCCACGAAGGCGTGATCGCAGCCGAGGCCATCGCACAAACGCTTGGCAACACCGAAGTCCACCCGCACGCGATGGACCCGCTCAACATTCCTGGCTGCACCTATTGCCACCCGCAGGTCGCATCGGTCGGGCTGACCGAGGCGAAAGCGAAGGAAGGCGGCCGCGCGGTGAAGGTCGGCAAATTCCCCTTCATCGGCAACGGCAAAGCCATCGCGCTGGGAGAGGCCGAAGGCTTTATCAAGACGGTGTTCGACGCCAAAACCGGCGAATTGCTCGGCGCCCATATGGTGGGGGCCGAAGTCACCGAACTGATCCAGGGCTATACCGTCGGCAAGACCGCCGAGCTCGTCGAGGCCGATTTCATGAACACCGTGTTCCCGCACCCGACGCTGAGCGAGATGATGCACGAAAGCGTGCTCGGCGCTTATGGCAAGATGTTGCACATGTGATGGTTGCCTGACGGTGCCATCGAATATCCGAACACCTCTCAATGCCGGGCTGCTGATGCTGCTCGCGGTGATCCTTGTCGGGTTCGCGGTGGCGTTCGGTTGGGGGCAAGAGGTTGACCGCAATCTGCTCAAGGCGATAGCGATGCGCGAGGGGGCTGATCCTGCCGCGCTGATTGAGACTGTCCGCTGGATTACATGGGCGGGCGATCCCGCGCCGCGCGCGATGCTTTTGATCGGCTTTGCGGGATGGCTGGCGTATCGCAAGCGGATGCGTTCGGCGCTGGTCATGCTGGTGCTGCCACCCGTTGCAGGCGTGACCAATTCGATCCTGAAGGAAGCGTTTGCGCGCGCGCGGCCCGATGTGGTGCCGCACCTCGATCATGTCGTCGATCTGTCTTTTCCGAGCGGCCACGCTGCCACCGCGATGGCAATCTTCCTCACCGCAGCGTTGCTGATCGCGTCGAAGCGCCGTCCGCTGTGGATTGCCGTGGCGATCACCGCCGCTGTCCTTGTCGCTCTCAGCAGGCCTCTACTCGGGGTGCATTACCCGATTGACGTCACGGCGGGCGCGGTCTGGGGCGCAGGCTTTGCACTCATCGCATTGGCTTATGCGCGACGGCTTGAAGGTTAGCGGACGCCCAGCACCGATTTTACCACCGGCGCGATCCCGCCGACTATCACATTCACCCCGCGCGGATTGGGGTGAATGCCATCCTTCAGCAACAACGCGCGGTTGGCCGCCACGCCGCGCATGAAAAACGGGTAGAGTGGCGCGCCATATTTGCGCGAGAGCAGTGGATAGCTGGTGTTGAACACGCGCGCATAGACTGGCCCCATATTGGGCGAGGCGAGCATTCCGGCGACGACGGTTTTGATCCCGCGCCGCTTCAGTTCGGCCATGATCGCATCGAGATTCGCGCGTGTCTGTTCGGGCTTGATCCCACGCAGCATGTCATTCCCACCGAGTTCGACGATGACAAGATCGGGCTTGCGCCCCAGCCCGCGCAGCACCCAACCGAGCCGCGCCTTGCCAGCGGCCGTCGTATCGCCAGTAACGCCTGCATTGTGGACGCGCACCGGGATGCGCTGCGCGCGCAAGGTCGCTTCAAGACGCGGGGCAAATCCTTCGCCGGGCTTAAGGCCGTATCCGGCCATCAGGCTATCGCCAAACGCCACGATCAGTTTCTCGGCGGCAAATCCGGGCGCGCTTGCCAATAGGAGAAAAATGCCGAGCACCCCGTGCATCATTGCAAATCGCAACCTATATGCGCTCCAACGCAATTTCATCTGGAACTCTCCAACGCATGACTAAAGCCGATATGGTGATCACCGCCCGCAATGTCACGCTGGCATTGGGACAGGGCGACGCGCGCGTGCAGATTTTGCGCGGGATCGATCTGGAAGTCGCGCGCGGTGAACATCTGGCGGTCCTCGGGCCATCGGGATCGGGCAAATCGTCGCTGATGGCAGTGCTTTCGGGACTTGATCGCGCGACAGGCGGCTCGATCTATGTGGCGGGTGCGGATTTTGGCGCGCTCGATGAAGACGGGCTTGCTCTGGCCCGGCGCGGGCGGATCGGGATCGTGTTGCAGGCATTCCATCTATTGCCGACGATGACCGCGCTTGAAAATGTCGCGGTGCCGATGGAATTGGCGGCGCAACCCGATGCGTTCACGCGCGCCGAGGCCGAGCTTGCGGCGGTCGGGCTAGGCGCGCGGCTGACGCATTATCCCGCGCAGCTTTCGGGTGGAGAGCAGCAGCGCGTCGCAATCGCGCGGGCAATTGCGCCGGGGCCGTCGATCTTGTTTGCCGATGAGCCAACGGGTAATCTTGACGCGACAACGGGATCGTCGATCATGGATTTGATGTTCGCGCGCGCTGGCGAGACGGGCGCGACGCTGGTGATGATCACGCACGATGCCGCCCTTGCCGCACGATGCAGCCGTGTGATCGAGATGCGCGACGGCGAAATTGCGACCGACCGGCGGACAGGCGTTCGATGAACGGCAGGCTGGCTTCGATGAATGACATTGGCCATGCTGCGGCATTGGCGGCGGCATCGCTAGAGCCGTTGCAGCTTAAAATGACAGGGAGACATGCCATGATTTCGTCGATCCGCTCCGCCGCACTGGCGCTGATGTTCGCGACCAGCGCCGCCATACCAGCCGCCGCCATTGCCCAGACCGCACCAGCGGCTGCCGCCGAAACCGATCAGAACGTCGCGATCAAGGCGTTCTTCGAAGAGGTCGATGCCGATCAACTGACACGGTCACCGCTTGGTAAGGCCTATCGCGGGATTAAGGATGCCGATTATGGCCGCTGGGGCGATTTCAGCGATGCCGCCGAAATGCGCGATCAGGATGCGGCGGTCTCGGCGCTCAAGGAAATGCGCGCGCGGTTCGATCCGTCAAAGCTCAATGCGGAGAATCGCCTGTCATTTCGGCTGTTCGAAAAGCGTGTCGAACGCCAGACCGCTGCCTATAAATTCAGCGATTACGGGTATGTTTTCGATCAGATGAACGGCGCGCAAAGCGAATTTCCCGCCTTTCTGATCAATATCCACCGGATCGATAACAAGTCCGATGCGCGCGCCTACGTAAACCGCCTTTACGGTATCGAAGGTGCCATGGATCAGGCGATCGAAGGATCGCGGAAACGTGCGGCCAATGGTGTTATTCCGCCCAAATGGGTGTATCCATATGTCATTAACGACGCGAAGAACGTGGTTGCCGGTGCCCCGTTCGGCGAAGGAGCCGATGCGCCGCTGTTCGCCGATTTCAAGGGCAAGGTTGCCAAGCTCAAGATCAGCGATGTCGAAAAGCAGCTTCTGATTGCTGATGCTTCGCGCGCGCTGACCGCATCGGTCAAGCCTGCCTATGACCGGTTGGTTGCCGAGATGGAGCGGCAGCAGGGGATCGCGGGGACCGATGACGGCATCTGGCGGTTTAAGGATGGCGCGGCTTATTACGCCGAACGGCTGGGAAATTACACGACCACCGGGATGACGCCCGATCAGGTCCATAGCCTTGGCCTGACGCAAGTCGCGCGCATCCACAATGAAATGCGCGTCATCATGAAGACCACAGGCTTCAACGGCGATTTGCAGGCATTCTTCAAATTCATGCGTGAGGACAAGCAATTCACCGCTCCCAACACTGCCGAAGGCCGCGCGTTTTATCTGGCCGAAACGCAAAAGGCGTATGATGCGGTCAAGCCGCTGATCCCCAAATGGTTCGGCGTGATGCCGCAGGCGCCGCTCGAAGTGAAACCCGTTGAGGCGTTTCGCGAGAAATCGGCAGGCAAGGCATTTTATCAGCGCCCTGCGCCCGATGGCTCGCGTCCCGGCGTTTATTACGCCAATCTTTATGACATGGCAGACATGCCGCTCACTGAAGTCGAGGCGCTGTTCTATCATGAGGGTATTCCCGGCCACCATCTCCAGCTGGCGATCCAGACCGAGCTGAAAGACCTGCCACCGTTCCGCAAATTCGGGGGCGTGACGGCCTATTCTGAAGGCTGGGGACTGTATTCGGAAAAGCTCGCCAAGGACATGGGGCTGTACACCGATCCTTATCGCGATTTTGGGCGGTTGCAGCTTGAGCTTCACCGCGCGATCCGGCTGGTCGTCGATAGCGGGCTCCATCACAAACGCTGGAGCCGCGAAACCGCGATCAAATATGTCGGAGACAATTCAGCCGATGCACCGGGCGGGATCGTCAAGGCAATTGAACGCTATATCGTCTATCCGGGGCAGGCGACGGCCTACATGGTCGGGCGGCTGAAAATCAGCGAGTTGCGTGCCAAATCGGAAAAAGCTCTCGGCAAAAAGTTCGACGTCCGCGGCTTCCACGATGTCGTGCTCAAGAATGGTCCGGTCCCGCTCGATGTGCTTGAAGAGCAGGTCGATCTGTGGATCGCGTCGGTGAAGTCGGCACGATGAAACTGGCTTGGTCGCTGGCGCTGCGTGACCTGAGGGGTGGGCTCTCAGGGCTGCGGTTGCTGGCGATCTGCCTGT
>JANOQL010000225.1:0-3738 GCA_031414835.1 Sphingomonadales bacterium
GCAAAGGCGGGGGAACATGCGCTGCTGGTCGCCCCCACGGGAGCGGGAAAAACACTGTCGGGTTTCATTGCGACGCTCGCCGATCTGATCGAATCGCCGACCGACGGTCTCCACACGCTCTATATCTCTCCGCTCAAGGCACTCGCGGTCGATGTGCAGCGCAATCTGCTCGCCCCCATCGAAGAGATCGGACTCAACATCCGCGTCGAAACGCGCACCGGCGATACACCGTCGGATCGCAAAGCGCGGCAGCGGTCGCGGCCCCCGCAAATTCTGCTCACTACTCCTGAAAGCCTGAGCCTACTGCTGTCCTATCCTGATAGTTTCACGATGCTGGGTGGCCTGAAAACCGTCATTGTCGATGAGGTGCACGCGTTTGCATCGGGCAAGCGTGGCGATCTGCTGAATGTGTCGCTCAGCCGGTTGCAGGCAATCGCGCCCGACATGCGGCGCGTGGCGTTGTCCGCGACGGTCGCCGACCCCGAAGACTACCGCCGCTGGCTCGCCCCCGGCGGCGATTCTGATGCTGTGCGCCTCGTCAAAGGCGATCCTGGCGCGCCGCCACAGCTCACGATCCTGCTGCCAGAAGGCCGCGTGCCGTGGTCGGGCCACTCAGGCAAATATGCCGTCCCGCAAGTCATGGCCGAAATCGAGACGCATCAGACCAGCATCGTCTTTTGCAACACGCGCGGGCTAGCCGAGCTGATCTTCCAGGAGCTCTGGAGCGCAAACGACCTCAACCTTCCCATCGGCATCCATCATGGCAGCCTCGACATTACCGCGCGGCGCAAGGCCGAAGCGGCAATGGCCGATGGGCGGCTTCGCGCGCTTGTCGCCACATCGAGCCTTGATCTCGGTGTCGATTGGGCAAATGTCGATTGCGTCATCCAGATGGGCGCGCCCAAAGGCTCGTCGCGGCTGCTCCAACGGATCGGGCGCGCGAACCACAGGCTCGAGGAAGCATCCGAAGCGATCCTGATCCCTGGTAACCGGTTCGAATATCTGGAAGCGCTTGCGGCATGGGATGCGGTGCAGGAAGGTGTGCTTGACGGCGAACCGTTCCGCCCGGGCGGGCTCGATGTCCTTGCCCAGCACGTCATGGCGTGTGGCTGCGCAGCACCATTCGACGAAGCCGCGCTGCTCGCCGAGATCCGCACATCGGCGCAGTTCGACTGGGTCGATGCGCCACTATTCACCCGCCTGCTCGATTTCATCGCAACCGGCGGCTATTCGCTTCGCGCCTATGACAAGTTTCGCCGCCTAACCAAAGGCATCGATGGCCTCTGGCGCGTAACGCACCCCAAATTCGCAGCTGCGCACCGGCTTAATGCCGGAATCATCGTCGATGCGGACATGATGCAGGTGCGCTTCAAAAACGGCCGGAAGCTGGGGCAGCTCGATGAGTATTTTGCGGCATCGCTCGTTCCGGGCGACACATTTTATTTTTCCGGCATCGGTCTTGAGGTCGAACGCACCGACGGGGCCGATCTGATCGTGCGCGCTACGAGCAAGCCTGCGCGCATCCCATCCTATGTCGGAGCCCGGATGCCGTTGACGACACATTTGGCAGAGCGGGTGCGGGGCTTTCTCCACGACCGCGAAAGCTGGAAACGCTTTCCCAACGACGTTCGAGAATGGCTCGAGGTTCAGGACTATCGTTCCGCCCTGCCCCGGCCCGACCAGCTGCTGGTGGAAACCTTCCCGCACGACAATTATCATTTCATGGTGGCCTATAGCTTCGAAGGCTGGAACGCGCATCAAAGTCTGGCGATGCTGATCACAAAACGGATGGAGCGCAGCGGGCTGAAACCGATCGGCTTTGTTGCAAATGACTACAGCTTTGCCGTTTGGGGATTGCGCCCGATCGACGATCCTGCCGCACTGTTCACCGCTGACATTTTGAAGACCGAGTTTACCGAATGGGTCGAACAATCGGCGCTCCTCAAACGCGCGTTCCGCGAAGTCGCGGTGATCGGCGGGCTGATCGAGCGGCAGCAACCAGGCCAGCGCAAGACCGGACGACAGGTCAGCTTTTCGACCGATCTGATCTACGATGTGCTGCGCCGATACGAGCCCGACCATCTGCTGCTACAGGCGGCTTGGGCAGACGCACGCACGCGAATGACCGATGTCGGGCGGCTGGCATCTTTGCTCGAACGCGCAGGCGACACGATGCTTCATGTGAGGCTCGATCGCGTCAGCCCGCTCGCCGTTCCCACGATGGTTTTGATCGGACGCGAGCGCGTGGCGACCACCGATTCAGAAGATGAACTGCTGGTCGAAGCCGAACGGCTCGCCCGCGCAGCGATGACGCGCTAACGACGATTGAGAGTTGCGTCTTGTTAATCGAGTGATAGATTCCGCACTGCAACACGATAAAAATCGCGCGACGCGCCGCTGTGGGGACATTAAATGAGCTTGATCGACACACAAAAGATGGCTGCTACTTGGCTCGATCTGGCTGCTGATATCGATGCGGCATCGTCGACCGCGGATCGTTCAGCCGTAATCGCGGGCCTGTCGCGAGCCTTGGTGCATGTTGGCGCACTGTGTTCACCATCGATATTGCGCGGCCTTGATCTCGCTCAACGCGATGCCGCGCGTCTTTTGGCCGATGCGATCGCCGATGCCTTGCCGCTCGCCGATCCAGCCAGTGTCAGCGCGATAAAAGCCGCAGTGGGTGAAACCGCACTGATGCTGAGCGGCGGGGGCAAGCTCGGCAATTATCATATCGGCGTGATCCGCGTGCTTCACGAAGGCGGGCTGCTGCCGCGCGTCCTTTCGGGATCGAGCGCTGGCTCAATCATGGCAGCAATGGTCGGCACCCGCACCGATGCCCAACTCCGCGAGATGTTGAGTGATGGCGCTCGCAACCTGATCTCCGATACCGTCAGTGGCGAACTCGACTACGATATGACGACACTCGATCAGAACAAGGTCAAAACACTGATCGCACGCGTGGTCCCCGATGTGACGTTTGCCGAGGCCAATGCCATCAGCGGGCGTGCCATAAACATCGCCGTGGCGCGCGCCCGTGCGGGGGAAGCTGGCCGCGTGCTTAACGCCGACAATGCCAGTGACGTGCTGCTCCGTGACGCCGTTCTTGCATCATGTGCCGTACCAATGATTTACACGCCCGTTGTCATCCGCAGGAGAGACAAGGCTGGGCAGGTATCGGCGATTGCCAATGGTACAAAATGGATCGATGGTTCGGTTTACGCCGACATGCCCGCAGCGTTCCTCAAAACGCATTATGGTGTGTCGCGCACCATCGCGAGCGTCGTCAATCCGCTCGAGCTGCCATTCCTTACCGACCCCGACGCGCACGGCGTTCATGTTCACAATATGGCGAACATGGTGTCAGATACGCTTCGCAGTGCAGGCTCGCTCTGGATTTCAGCAGCGTTGCCGTTCGTGCGCCGAGTGCCATACGCAGGACATATGCTCGCGATGTGGCAGCAGGTGATCGACCAGCGGATCGAAGCCGATGTGATCATCGCGCCCGGAACGCGGTTTTTTGACCCGATTACGCTGCTTCAGCAGGCAAGCGCCGAACAAATGGTCGATTTCATTGCCGAAGGCGATGCGTCGGCAATGGCGCGTCTGCCACTGATTGCGCCTGCCTTGACGCTTGAAGCGGCCCTCATGGCGATCCCGGCGCGCTCCGCCACAGGATCGAAAGTCAAAATCGCTGCCTGACTCGACGGAAATGCAGGACGTTCGATTTGCGGTTCTAGC
>JANOQL010000226.1:0-6712 GCA_031414835.1 Sphingomonadales bacterium
TTTGCCGCTGGCTTTGCGATCGCCACCGCTTTTGGTGGCGCGACACGTGCGGGTGCGGTCGCTTGCGGCGCGGGGCTAAAATCGACGCCCGGGCTTGACGCAGGAATTTCTGCCGTGCGGATCGGCGGACGGGTCAACGACCGTGAGGGCGTGGTGGGCGCTGCCGATGCCAGCATCGGGCGCTGTGCATTCGATTCAAGATCGCGTGCCATCGACAGGCCACGCTGACGCTGATCGAGCGGAATATATTTGTCCATCTGGGCAAGGCTGGCAGAAGCCGGAGCAATCCCTGCCGCAGACGCGCGGGTCATCATCGCATAGGCGCGCGGCCAATCCTTCTTGACCATGTCGCCGTTGAACATCGCAGTTGCCAGAACATATTGCGCGCGCGGTTCGCCGCGTTCTGCCGATTTCTGGATATAGGGGAATGCCCGCTGACGGTCGCCATTCTGGAACATGATCAGCCCGTAATTGTCTTCGGCTTGCAAATGTCCCTGGAGTGCAGCCTTGCGATACCAGTCTTCGGCGAGTTTGAGATCGGCAGGAACACCGCGACCCAGCTTATAGGCCTGGCCCATGTTGAATTGGGCATCGGCATCGCCTGCAATCGCGGCCGGACGCCATTGCCTCAACGCGGACGTATAGTCTCCGCGCGACCACGCATCGACCCCGTCCTTCACGGTTGCCAGAGCGGGCGTCGTTGCCGCCGTTGCTGCCAAAAGCACGCCTGCAAGTGCCGGTAAAATACGCATGAAGAACCCCAACCGTCGACAAATTTGAATTCGTCATACGAAGACGTGGTTAATACAATCTTACCACCAAGTCAGTTCCGCGCCGAGGCGGTGCCCGAGTGCGCCTATTGTGTTTGCAGGCACAGCGCGATCTGGTATTTATGAAGATAATTCCAGCCGGGTCGCCTTCGCATTTGCAGGAGGCAAATATGGGTGGTTCGTTCGAAGATATCGCATTGAGCGTTGTGACCGCAGTGGTCGGGCATGATGAAATCAACAAACTGCTGATCAACAAGCTCGTCAATCGCGGGCGTTCGCGGCCGCATCCGTGGTCGACACTCAATGACTATATCAGTTGGCGGGGGCTTTCGGATCGCAGTTTCAACGCGCGGCTTTTGCCTGCGAGGCACTATCCAGCAGCAGATGCGCTTGGCACGCGGAGGCCGCCTCTTGCCGATGTGGCTAAATTGTTCGATGCGCCGAACGATAAACAGCGCGTCTGCACCAAATCGACGATGCTGTTCCCTGCATTTGCGCAATATCTGACCGACGGGTTTATTCGCACAAGGGTCGCCAACGACCCGCCGTTCGGCGATGACATCGAAGATCGCAGGCGCACGACCTCTAACCATGAAATCGATATGAGCCCGCTATATGGCCGCAACCTCGCGCAAACCGATGCGCTCCGGCTGAAATCGAATGCGCCAGCGCAAAAAGGGCGGCTCAAGATCCAGAAAATCGGCGGCGAGGATTGGTCGCCTGCGCTTTATGATGCAGCGGGCGCACTCAAGCCTGAATTTGCGAGCCTCGATCAGCCACTGGGTGTCGACAAGATGCCTCCTGCCGCGCGCGCGCAATTGTTCGCTGCGGGCGGGGACAGAGTGAACGCAACGCCGCAAGTCGCGATGATGAACACGCTGTGGTTGCGCGAACATAATCGGCTGGCGGCGATGCTTGAAGGTGGGCACCCCGGCTGGGACGATGATCGCGTTTTTGAAACCGCGCGCAACATCATCATCTGGATGTTCATCAAGATCGTGATCGAGGAGTATATCAACCACATCAACACGTCTGTCTTCCGCTTCCGCAGCAATCCCGAAGTCGCGTGGGAAGCCGACTGGAACCGGCCAAACTGGATGACTGCCGAATTCAGCCTGTTGTATCGCTGGCACAGCCTTGTTCCCGAAAAAGTCAAATGGGGCGCGCTTGAGATCGATGGTGGCAACCTCCTGTTCAACAACAGGCTACTTACCGATTCCGGGCTGGCAGATGCGTTCGTCATATTCTCTGACAAGGAGAATGCGGCAACGCAGCTTGGGCTTGGCAACAGCGCAAAATTCCTGGGCGATGCAGAAGTGAAAGCGGTGAAGCAGGCGCGCACCAATAATATCGCGACCTATAATGATTACCGTGAAGCAATGGATATGGACCGTGCCGATAGCTTTGAAGATCTGGTGGGCAAAATCGATGACCCTGTTGAAAAGGCGCGGCGGAAGGCACTCGCGGCAGAATTAAAGCGGCTTTACGGCACCGTCGACAATGTCGAATTCTATGTCGGCTTGTTTGCGGAGCCGGTCGAAGACAATGGCCCGCTGCCCGAATTGCTGCTGGCGATGGTTGCAATGGATGCGTTCTCGCAAGCGTTGACCAATCCGCTGCTCAGTCGCCATGTTATGGGACATGCGGATAACCGGCGGCTGGCGTTCACCGATGCCGGGATTGCCGCTGTCACCGGAACGCGCAAGCTGGCCGATATCGTCGCGCGGAACACCGATGATCTCAATGGCCGGTTTGTAGGGATGACGCAAAGAGACTGGCAGCGCCAATAGACGCAGCGGTCAAAAGTCAAAATCTGGCCGCCGCATTAACCTTATCTTATCCCCAGCCGTGGCATCTGCCCCTCGAACGGTTTTTTGAACTGCGAGGGAAATTCATGCGCGTTCTCGCGATGGCATCGCAAAAGGGTGGATCGGGTAAGACGACCTTGTCAGGTCATCTGGCCGTGCAGGCGCAACGCGCCGGTGCGGGTCCGGTTGTGTTGATCGACATCGATCCGCAAGGCTCGCTCGCCGATTGGTGGAATGAACGGCAGACCGAATTGCCGGCCTTTGCCCAGACTACGGTTGCGCGTCTGGCCAACGATCTGGAAACGCTGCGTCAGCAGGGCTTCAAGCTCGCGGTCATCGATACGCCGCCTGCGATCACGATGGCAATCCAGAGCGTGATTGCGGTGGCCGAACTGATCGTCATCCCGACGCGCCCCAGCCCGCACGATCTGCGCGCCGTGGGGGCTACGGTCGATCTGTGCGAACGCGCGGGCAAGCCTTTGATCTTCGTGGTCAATGGCGCCACGCCAAAAGCCAAGATCACTTATGAAGCCGCTGTCGCGCTATCGCAGCACGGCACTGTTGCTCCTGTCACATTGCATCATCGTACCGATTATGCCGCATCGATGATCGATGGCCGAACAGTGATGGAGGTCGATCCCAAAGGGCGCTCGGCCGCCGAAGTCGAAGAACTGTGGCGGTACATGGCAGATCGGCTCGAGAAGAATTTCCGGCGCACCGTTTTTGCTGTGCCAGCAGGTCCACAGGTCGGTTTTCAGAACCGCCCGGCAGCCGCAGGCGGCTTCGGCCGTCGCGGTCTCTAAGGGGAGGGTGGCATCATGAGCGAACCCAAGCCTTTTGCATCGCTGTCATCGTCGCTGCTCGCCCGCAAGGGGACGGCAAAGCCAGCCATGCGGCCTCAGGCATTCCATATTTCGGGCGATCTTTCGCGTGCTGCGATGCACGGTGAAGATGATCTTGGCTGGAACGATATGGGCTTCGATGCAGCAGCAGCGCAGCCTTCGGAACCTGTAGCGATGCGCGCATCGTCCGCACCGATCCCGATCCGTGGTACCGAAGTGCCAGACGATGTGGTGTCCCCGGTCGTTGTTCAGCAGGCAAAGCTATCAGAAGAATTTGCGCCAATGGCGTCATTGTCTGACGTTGGAGTGCCTGAAGTCGCATCGCCTGAAGTTGTATCGCCAAAGTCCCGCGCAGCAGCCGGTGCCAAGGCCAAAGCCGCATTCACATTGCGGCTCGACGCTGACCGCCATCTGCGCCTCCGGCTTGTCTGCGCCTTGCAGCATCGCTCGGCGCAAGCGGTGGTGACGCACGCACTCGACGAATTTCTGGCCCGGCAACCCGGGATTGATGCCGCGCTAGGGCAGGCGGGCTGACACAAGATTGACCGGAGACGAATGATGAACAGGGGTAGTTTGATCAAGATCGCGGCATCGTCGCTGGTGCTTGGTGCGGCGATGACCGCATATGGGTTCGATGGCACTGCAAACGCGGCGCCGTCGGCCAAGGCCGTTTCTGGCAAGTCTGCAGCTGGCCTCGCCAGTCAGGCAACAAAAATGCTCGCCAAAGGCAAGCTCGACAAGGCCGTGCGCTTTGCCGAAGCGGCTGTCGCGGCGTCGCCGAACAGTGCCGAATATCGGGCTTTGCTGGGCCAGACCTACCTTGCACTGGGGCGTTTCGAATCGGCCCGAGCCGTTTTGGGAGACGCGTTTGCGCTCGACCCGCTCAATGGCCGGACAGCGCTCAACCTCGCCCTCGCACAGACAGCCATGGCGCAAAACGATGCTGCCAAATCGACGCTCGAATCTGCCAAGCCTAATCTTGCGGCGGCCGACTATGGGCTTGCGCTCGCTCTTGCAGGCGATGTCGATGGTGGGGTGATCGAACTCGAAGCGGCGGCCAGAGCGCCCGATGCGTCGGCAAAATCGCGCCAAAACCTTGCGCTGGCGTATGCCCTTGCCAACCGGTGGGGGGAAGCACGTACGGTTGCTGGCCAGGATTTGGCACCTGATTCACTCGATCAGCGGATGACAGAATGGGCGCGGTTCGTCCGTCCACAAGCAAGCTGGGATCAGGTCGCTACGCTGCTGGGCGTAACCGCGTCATGGGATCCGGGTATGCCGGTCGCGCTTGCGATGGCTCCAATGCCATCGCCAGTTCAGACTGCGGTTCAGGTTGAAGCGCCTCTGCCAGAGCCTGAAGCGCCGGCAGAAACTGCGATTGTCGCCGAAGAACCCGTCAACTTCGAAGTCGTGGCAGCCGAACCTCCGAAGCCTTCGCTCAGCACCCCGATCCAGGAAGTTGCGAAGGCTGCGATTGTCCAAGTTGCAGTTCCGGCGTCGGTCGCTGAGCCAGTCCTGATCAAGGCAGAACCTGCACCGATCAGGCAAGCAGTTATGGCCGCGGCCAAACCGGCGTCTTTTCAGCGTGTTGTAAAAACCACCGAAAGCGGCAGGTTTGTTGTCCAGCTCGGCGCGTATAGTTCAGAATCGCGTGCGCAGGCTGCATGGAAGGGGGCCGCCAACCGGACCCATGACTTGACCAGCTACGATGTTGCCATGCCCCGGGTCCGGGTAAAATCGGCATCGTTGTTCCGGCTTTCGGTATCAGGATTTACGACCCGTGAAGCTGCCGGCCAAGTGTGCACGAAAGTCAAAGCAGGAGGCGGGCAGTGCTTTATTCGCTCGATCTCCGACACAAAGCCCGTGCAATGGGCCGCGCGCGGAGGCAAGCGGATCGCTTCGCGCTAAGGTCGCTCACGCGGTCAGCAATCGCCCGCCCTTGATCGTTGCCGTCACTCGCCCCTGAACCGGGAGCCTGTGAAACGGCGTATTGCCTGCCGACGCCAGCAGGCTCGGGCCATCGATGATCCATGGCGTATCAGGCTGGTAGACCATGAGATCGGCAGGCGCGTTTTCAGCAAGGCTGCCGCTATCGACGCCAAGCAAGCGAGACGGGGCGCCTGACAGCATGTCGTGCAAGCGGTTTGCATCGATCAGGCCGTCACGCACCAGCCCGAGCGCCAGCGCGAGCAAAGTCTCCGCACCCGACATGCCCGGCATCGCATCGGCAAAGGGCAGCCGCTTGGCCTCCGGGCCTTGCGGGTCGTGGCCCGAACACAGAATATCGATCGTGCCATCGGCAACTGCGGCGAGACACGCCTGGCGATCATCCTCGCACCTGAGCGGTGGCGAGAGCCGCGAATAGGTGCGGAAATCGGTGACGGCGATGTCTGACAGGAACAGATGCGCAGGCGTGATCCCGCACGTCACTGGCAGTCCTTCGGCCTTCGCTGCCCGCACGAGATCGAGGCCGCGCGCGGTCGTCGCCTGCCGGAAATGGAGCCGAGCGCCTGTTTCACTCACCAGCGCAATGTCGCGTGCAATGGCGAGTGCTTCAGCAGCAGCGGGTGCAGAAGCAAGGCCCAGCCGCGTCGCGGTTTCCCCCGCAGTCGCGATGGCATGGCCGGTCAGCCCGCCATCTTCGGGGTGCGATATGAAGGGCAGGCCGAGCGATCCGGCATAGGCCATCGCCTTGATCATCACGCCCGAACTGGCGATCCAGCCACGACCGGTCGCGACCGCCTTCGCCCCGGCACGCGCCATCAGCGCATATTCGGCGAGGTCGGTGCCTGCGAGCCCGCGCGTGGCCGCTGCGATGGGGTGAACCCACAGATCGGGTTTCGCGGCCAATGCCGCGCGCTGGACCAGCCCCGGATCGTCGAGCGGCGGGGATTGATCGGGCATCAGCGCAACGCGCGTGATCCCGCCTGCAATGCACGCCGCGCGATCGACCCTGAACACCCCGATATCGACAATCCCGGGGGCGAGCGTTCCGCCCTTGCAGTCGTGGACCACGGCACCTGAGGGAGCGGACGCGGCAATGGCCCCGATCCGGTCGCCATCGATCAGCAGCACGCCGTCAATGTTTGCCGCGTTGGTAATCGCGGTCAGCCGGGTCATGCCGCGCGCTCCGGCCGGGTCAGCACATCGAGGCACGCCATCCGCACGGCGACCCCCATTTCGACCTGTTCGGCGATCACGGAGCGATTGACGTCATCAGCCACGTTGCTCGCAATCTCGACCCCGCGGTTCATCGGGCCGGGGTGCATCACGAGCGCATCGGGCTTGGCGC
>JANOQL010000227.1:0-3969 GCA_031414835.1 Sphingomonadales bacterium
CGCAGACCCGAAATCGACGCTGATCCGCGCCAGTGCCGAGATCGAATTGCGCCCTTCGACACGCTTTACGCTGCTATTTTCGCCGCGTGCGCAATATTCCGCGCAGCGGCTTCCGGCGTTCGAGCAGTTTTCGACCGGCAATTACACGATCGGGCGCGGTTTCGATCCCGGTGCGCTGGTGGGGGACAAGGGCGTCGGATTTCAGGCCGAAGCACGGATCGATTCGTTTCGGCTGACACGCAACGGCGCCGTCACGTTTCAGCTGTTCGCTTTCACCGACAATGCGTGGGTGTGGAATGACGGGATCGCCAGATCGAACCGGCTAAGTTCGGTTGGCGGCGGCCTGCGTGCGTTCCTGCCGGGGCGGATGCGGCTGGAAGTGACCGCAGCCGCGCCAGTCAACACCATTTTCGGCGAAACCAAACGGCGCAACATGCGGCTGCTCGCCTCGCTCACCACAGTCATTCTGCCCTGGAGGGCCCGTTAGATGCGTAAGATGCTGACCCCCGGATCGTCGCTTGCCGCCTTGTCGGTCGCGATGATCGCGATGCCACACGCCGCCCACGCTAATGGGTTCCTTGGCACGCCCACAGTCCAATCGGGGAGTGTGACTTTCGACAGGGTTCCTGCGACCAGCGAGACGATTACCGTCGCTTCGACGCGCGCCATCATCAACTGGGTGCCCGATGACAACACTGGCACAGCGCCGTTCACGTTTCTGCCGAACGGCAACACCGTCGATTACGTCGCGGCATCGACGCCTTATGTGGTGCTTAACCGCATCCTGCCCACCGACACGACGCGCGCGGCCGTATTCGATGGCGTGATCACCGATGTAACCGGCGGCAACGGCATCTGGTTCTACACCCCCGGCGGATTCATCCTCAACGCCAACGCGCGGTTCAATGTCGGAAATACGGTGCTGAGCACCGGCGATTTCACCGATGTCAGCGGTGAGTTTTTTCCAGGATCGACAAACTTTACTGTTACCAACACGGCAGGCAGCAATGCTGCCATCCAGATCAATCCCGGTGCTCAGATCAACGCGACTGCAGAGAGTAGCTTCGTTGTTGCCGTAGCGCCGCGCATCCAGCAGGGCGGCACCATCACCGTCAATGGCAGCGCGGCTCTGGTCGCAGCCGAAATTGCCGATTTCACGTACAATGCCGGTCTGTTCGACATCGCCGTTACGCAGGGTGTCAATGGCGGGCTTGCGATACAGCACACTGGCACAACGACGGGTCCGGCGAGCAGCGGGGCGGGCGACAATCACCGCATCTATATGGTCGCGATCCCCAAGAACGACTTTATCTCGATGGAAATCGCAGCGGGCGGGCAATTGGGGTTCGATATCGCTGGCGCGGCCGATACCGATGGCAATGCGATCGTATTGTCGGTCGGGCATAACGTCATTGGCACGGTATCCGGCAATCCCTTTAGCGCGTCGCCGACGAATACGACGCTTTCCGATCTGCGCGTCGATGGCGGTGAGTATACGTCGAAACTTTCGGGCATCGCTTCCGGCAATGCTGCGTTTTTGAGCGCCTACCCCTTTACCGCCGCAAACATGAACTTTGCCTCCGATCTGACGATCCGTGCGGGCGTAAATGCAAGCCTTGTTGCCGATGGCGGATCGAGTGTTTCGGTGGCAGGCGATCTCGTGGTGAGTGCCGATGCGTTGGCGGTGGCAATGGATGGCAGCAGCAGGACGGGCGGTTTCGCATCGGTTGCTACGGGAGCCAATGTTGCCAGCACGCTGACAGTTACCGGGGACGTGACGCTGTCCGCATTCGGCGTCGGATCGGCGAATTTGATTGGAGCGACCGGTGGTAACGGCACGGGCGGTAATACCCAATTGTCGAGCGCAGGTGCCGCGCTGACAGTCGGCGGGGATGTGAGCCTGAGTTCGCAAGGCTTTAGCCAGGTTGGCATTACCACTGGCGGCAACGGGCTTGGCGGCGACGCCCGGATTGTTGCGACAGGTGGTGGTGCGATCAACATCGGCGGCTCGGCGACGGTCGATGCTAGTGGTGAGGCGCTCATCGGAAATACCGGGACCGACGCTGGCAACGGAACAGGTGG
This sequence comes from Sphingomonadales bacterium, assembly GCA_031414835.1. Lineage (GTDB taxonomy): Bacteria > Pseudomonadota > Alphaproteobacteria > Sphingomonadales > Sphingomonadaceae > Aquisediminimonas. The sequence goes on from JANOQL010000227.1 coordinate 2,083, forward strand.
AACCGCATCGATTTCGCAAGGCACCGGTGGCACAATCGTCATTACCGGCGGCGCGACAGTCACAGCAGATGGGCGCGGCGGCAATAATCTCGGCGGCGGGGATCTGATCGCGGGCACCGGGCGCGGTGGCGATTCGCGGCTGGTGGTCAATAATTCGACAGTCTCTGTAGGCGGCAACGCGACTATTACTGCAATCGGCCGTGGCGGCACCGGCGGCACATTGACGGTTGCAGCGAGCGGTGGGGCAGGCATTGGCGGCCTTGCCAATATCGGATCGCAGGTAGGGGGTGTCAGCGTCGCTGGCACGTCAACCGTTCTGGCGTCGGGCCTTGCTGGCGACGCGCTGTTTCTTGGATCAGGTGGCGATGCCACAGGCGGCCAGGCGCTCGTCGGCATCATCAACGGCGCTGCTGCGGGAATAACGCTGACAGGCGACGTCTTTATCGAATCACTTGGGACCGGTGGCACAGGTGTGGGCGCGGGCAACCGCGGCGGCAATGGATTGGGAGGCTTCGCCCAGGTTTTCGCGAATACTGGCACAATTGCATTCGGGACCAGCGCCGGCCTCACGGCAAGTGGTGCAGGCGGCAACGGCATTGGCGGCGCCAGTTCGGGATCGGCGACAGGGGGCGTAGCGAGTTTTACCGCAGGTGGCGGTACGACCAGTGGCCTTGTCAACGTGGTATCCACGCTCGGCGTCACTGCGAATGCTGTTGGAGGAGCCGCTTCTGGTGGAGGAGCCGGGGCAAATGCCACTGGCGGCACTGCGACGATCTCGGCAACGGGCGCGTCCAGCCGCATCGACGCCGATAATGTGGTTTTCATCAATGCGAATGCTTTAACCGGATCGACCGACAGCGGCAACGCCGGGACAGCGACCGGCGGCCTTGCGCGGCTGAATGCGATCGGTGGCGGGCGGATCGATGTCCCATTTTCCGTCGCCATGGATGCCCGCGCTTTTGGCGGATCGAGCGCCACAGGCACTGGTGGCAACGCAACGGGCGGCGCGGCGGAAACTGCCATTTTCGGGGGAGGCCCCAACACTGTGCTGATCGGATCGGGGCTTTCGATAGACGCTTCGGCATCGGGCGGTGATGGCCAGGCGCTGGGCGGGGCAGCCACTGGCGGCACATCGCGGCTTTCGACCAATGGCGCAGCCGATAGTGTTTCAATTCAGAACATATCGCTCGTCGCAGGCGCAGAAGGCGGTTTTGCCACAATTGGCACGGGCGGCGCTGGCACCGGCGGCCTTGCCCAGATTTTCATGGCAGCTGGCAGCCTAACCGTGGATAACGCGTTTCTGGATGTCGAAGCGCAGGGCGGCAATGGCGCAGCAGGCGGGCTTGGCACCGGTGGCCGGGCGCTGATTGGCGCTATTGCGGGCAATCTCTCTGTCACAGGTTCAACCGATCTCGAAATCGAAGCCGAAGCGTTCGGCGGCGTTGGCTTTGCCGGAAATGGCGGCAACGCCGTCGGCGGTTTTGCCTCGTTGGGAAGCCTGACGGGTGGCGGCGGATCGATTGCGGTTGCCCCCAATCTCAATCTCAATGTGCGCGCAATAGGTGGCGATGCTGTGGGCAGCATCGGCAATGGCGGCAATGCGACACCGGGCTATGCTGAGCTTTTTGCGCTTCAATCACCGGTCACAATCGGCGGCTCTACGCTGATCGAAGCCTTTGGCATTGGCGGGAATGGCATCAATGGCGGCAATGTCATCGTGCCCCCAATGATCGACATCGGTGTTGATATTTACGCCAACAATGCCGCTCTTACGCTCGCAAATGTCGATGCGCTGACCTATGCGACCGGCGGTAACGGGCGCGATGGCGGCAATGGTGGCAGCGCGACATCCTCGCCATTCTTCGTGGTGACGCTCGATGGCAATGT
>JANOQL010000228.1:0-3426 GCA_031414835.1 Sphingomonadales bacterium
ACCTCAAGATCGGGCTGATCGCTGCCCTTTACCGCATAGGTTGCGTGATCCTCATTGAACCGCGCAGGCGCATTAGGGGTGTCGGGGCGGTCGGCCTTGCTCATCGCAGGCGATTTAGGGAACGATTGATCGCAGCGCCAGCCCGATGGCAATTTGTGGACAGCGATTGGTTTCGAATGCAGACTGACCCCGGAGTGACAGACGGGGACTAGAGATGGACATTCGCGGAAAGACGATCCTGCTGACGGGCGGCAGCGACGGGATCGGTAGGGCATTGGCGGGGCAACTTCGCGACAAAGGCGCAACCGTCATCATCGGTGCGCGCGCCTCGGATCGGTTGAACGCAGTTGCGGCGGACGGGTTCGAAACGGTTGAGGCCGATTTGTCAACGCACGCTGGCATCGACGCGCTGGTCGCGGCAGTGACTGGCCGTCCCATCGATATCCTGATCAACAATGCCGGGATCGGCGTCGATCATGATTTCCGCGAAGGCCCCCCCGATCTTGCCGAGGCCGATGCGTGCATTTTTCTCAATGTGAACGCACCGATCCATTTGACCGCGCGGTTGATCGACGGCCTCAACACGCGTCCCGAGGCGATGATCGTCAATGTCACATCGGGGCTCGCCATTGCCCCGCGCGCAGGTGGCCCGGTCTATTGCGCGACCAAGGCGGCGCTGCGCAGCTATGGCCTCGCGATCCGCGAGCAATTGAAGGGCACCAATGTCCGCGTGATGGAGGTGCTGCCGCCGGTCGTCGAAACCAAGATGACGGCGGAGCGCGACGGTAAAAAACTGTCCGCAGGGGATTGCGCAGCACAGATCGTGACGGGGATCGAGCGCAATGCCAAGCAGGTCAATGTCGGCTTGGTGAAGATGCTGACAGCGGTTTACAGCGTCAGCCCTGCTCTGGCGCGGAAGGTCATGATCGGGTTTTGAGGGGGCAGCCATTCAAACGGATCCTCGCCTTCAGGCGAGGGGAACCGCGCTAGCGGTGGAGTGGTGCAAATAATGGCTGCGGGAGCAACCAGCGCGCTACCGCGCGCCTTTCCCGCACCACTCCGACGAGCGCTTCGCGCCGCCACCTCGCCTCAAGGCGAGGACCGAACTTAATTCAGCCGCGAAATCGCCGCCTGAACCAGCGCCTTATCCGCGCCGGCATCATGCCGTTCAGCGATCAACCGCGTCGCCGCAGCGGTGGCAGCGTCGGCAGCATATCGGCGCACATCGGCAATCGCGGCGCGTTCAGCGGCACCGATCTTGTCTTCAGCCGATTTGGTGCGGCGCGCGATGAGGGCCGTTGCATCGGCCTTGGCTTTGGCCACGATGGCCTTGGCATCGATTCCGGCTGCGGCCTTCATGGCTTCGGCGTCAAGTTCGGCCTGACGCGCCTTGGCTTCGTATTCTGCCTTCAGCCCTTCGGCATCCTTGCGCAGGCTTTCGGCAGCAGCAAGGTTTTCGCGGATGCCCGCAATCTGCTTGTCGAGCATGGCCGCGATGATCGCAGGCACTTTCTTCCAGATTGCCAGCCCGATGACGAATAGCATCGCGACCGCGACCCACATCGTCGCGTCCATCCCGAGCGCCTTAGGCTTCACGCCGTGATCGATTGGCGAACCATCGACCGTGGTTCCGGCGATCACTTCGCGTTCGACAGTGAGCGGTGTTTCCGACGCATTAGCCATTGAGCACCGCCTTCACTGCCTTGGCCGCGTCGGCAGCAGGCACGTTCAGCCCCGCCACCTTCGCAGCAATCGCCTGCGCGCTTTCAGCTGCAACTGATTCGATGCCAGCCAGTGCCGAAGTCCGAGATGCCGCAATCGCAGCCTCAGCCTCGGCAGTCTTTGCCGCCAGTTGCCCATCGGCCTTGGCGAGACGATTGGCCGCATCCATCTGTGCCTTGGCTTTCGCCTTGGCAGCTTCGGCCTGCGCACCGGCACGAACCCGCGCCAGATCGGCCTGATATTCAGCCTCAAGGTTGACCGCCGCAGCCCGCGCCTTTTCAGCCGCCGCCAGATCCTCGGCAATCTTGCGATCGCGTGCGTCCACAGTGGCATCAATCTTGGGCAGCATGGCCCGCGCGATGCCGAAATAGAGCAAGCCGAACACGATGATCAGCCAGAACGCCTGGCTGGCATAGGTTTCGAGGATCTGGGCAATCTGAGGCATTGTTTGTTACGCGACGAAGATCAGGATCATCGCGACAACGAATGCGAGCAGGCCAAGCAATTCGGCAGCCGCAAAGCCGATGAACAAACGGCCCTGCTGGCTGTCCGCCGCGGCAGGATTGCGGAGCGCGCCCTGGAGGAACGATCCGAAGACGTTGCCAACACCGCCTGCGGCGATACCGGCTCCGATGGCTGCAAGTCCTGCACCGATCAGCTTTGCTGCTTCTGCGTCCATGGGTAATCCTTTCAAAAAAAATCAGTTTGGGGTGGGTTGAAACCTTAGTGCAAATTGACCGCATCGTTGATGTAGAGCGCGGTCAATAGCGCAAAGACGTAGGCCTGGATCGCGCACACCAGCAGTTCGAGCAGCGTGATGCCGATCATCAGGATGAAACTCGGGATCGAAACAATCGCCGGAACCCATGCCGCATCGGCGTTCATCCCGTTGATGACGAAGCCTGCAAGCACCTTCATCAGCACATGGCCTGCGGTCATCGCGACGAACAGCCGCAGCGCGAGCGAGAACGGACGGATGAGAAATGAAAACAGCTCGATCAGCGGGATCAGCCAGAGCAGCCACCACGGCGTGCCGTGCGGAACAAACAGGCTGAAAAAGTGAAAGCCGTGCTTCCAGAGGCCGACGACCAGCACTGTGCCGAATGACAGGATCGCGAGGATCGCGGTGACCGTCAAATGGCTCGTCACGGTAAAACCATGAACGCCCGGAACGATCCCGAACGGCATCATGCCCATGAAATTCGCCACAAGGATGAACATGAACAGCGAGAACACGAGCGGGACGTAGCGCTTGCCCTCAGGCCCGATGCTTGACGACATCATGTTGTTTATGAAGCCGTTGACGCCTTCGACCGCCATCTGCCAGCGACCGGGGACCATTTCGCGCTTCATGCCGCCAAGCATGAACACCCAGATCGCACCGAGCACGACGAGCATGAACAGCGCCGAATTGGTGAACGACACATCATAACCGGCGAGTTCAATCGGCACGATCGGTTCGATCGTGAATTGACCCATTGGATCGATTTTGCCGCCTTCGCTTGCCACGTCTGCTTCAATCCCGTTTCAAATGCCAAAACCCGCCGGAAGCGGGAGGCGAATATACAGCGAAAGCGCCCGGGCTATTCCGGACGCTCTTGCGAAATCTTGTAGATGTTCCTGAACGCCACGCCGATCCCGAGGAACAGGCAGCCGAGCAGAAAACCAGGGGCTGTGCCTGCAAACCGGTCGATCACCCAACCG
>JANOQL010000229.1:0-1620 GCA_031414835.1 Sphingomonadales bacterium
GAGCAGGTGCGAATAGGCCGCGATGTGGACCGTTTCCATGTTGCTGAACGCCGCGAGCATCATCTTGATCTCGGTCGGCTTGAAGATGCGGCCATAATGTTCGTGGTAGCAATTCTGCACCTCGACATCGGCCTGCGTGAAGAAACGGAAGATCTGCGTGAGCAGGTTGCGCTCATGATCGGTGAGCTTTTGCGCCCAGTCGCGGCAATCCTCACCCAAAGGCACCTCTTCGGGCATCCAGTGGATCTGCTGCTGGCGTTTCCAGAAATCATACGCCCAGGGATATTCAAAGGGCTTATACTGGGTGCGGGCTTCGAGAAGGGGCATGGTGGTTACTCCGAAAATACAATCAAAACGAAAATAGGCCAAGCGGGGCAGCCGCTGATATCGCAATCGCCAGCCCTGCCAGCCTGAACCAGGTCGAATTTCTCACCGCAAATGGCTGGTGATAGACCGATGGTTCCATGCCGTGCGCGTCACGCAAATTGGCGTTGCGCTCATGATCGCGCATGGCGAGCCGCTTCGACAGCGAAGGCCAAACAGCAAGGCCCAAACCGCCAAGCAGTAAGGTGCACGCCTTTGCTAGCGGCGCGGTTTGCGGATCGAAGAAAAAGCCTTGCGAGCTCACTGACACGCCAAGCACTCGTCGTAATCGGTCGTCGCCAGCTCAAACTTGGGCAATTCGGACGTGTTGTCCGCTTCGACCCCGCCTGCGAACCCGGCGCGCTGGATGCTCTTTGAGCGGAGATAATAGAGCGATTTCACGCCGAGTTCCCACGCGCGGAAGTGGAGCATCAGCAAATCCCATTTCTCGACATCGGCAGGGATGAACAGATTAAGGCTCGTCGCCTGATCGATATAGGGCGTGCGATCGGCGGCGAGCTCGATCAGCCAGCGCTGGTCAATTTCGAAGCTGGTCTTGTACGTGTCTTTTTCGTCGGAATCGAGGAAATCGAGATGCTGGACGCTGCCGCCCTGTTCGAGGATCGAGTTCCACACCGCGTCCGAATTCTTGCTCTTTTCAATCAGCAGCTTTTCCAGATGCGGATTGCGGATCGAGAAGCTGCCCGAAAGCGTCTTGTGCGTGTAGATATTCGCCGGGATCGGCTCGATGCACGCGCTGGTGCCGCCGCAAATGATTGAGATCGACGCGGTCGGCGCAATGGCGGTCTTGCAGCTGAAGCGTTCCATCACGCCGCGTTCTTCGGCATCGGGGCATGCGCCGCGTTCGGTGGCGAGCAGCATCGACGCTTCGTTGACCTTTTGTGCGATGTGCTTGAACACTTTGAGGTTCCACGATTTGGCCATCGCGCCTTCGAACGGCAGGTTGCGCGCTTGCAGGAAGCTGTGGAAACCCATGACGCCCAGGCCCACCGAGCGTTCGCGGCTCGCGGAATATTTGGCGCGCGCCATTTCGGGCGGGGCGCGGTCGATATAGTCGGTCAGGACATTGTCGAGGAAGCGCATGATGTCCTCGATGAATTGCCTGTCGCCGTTCCACTCGTCCCAGGTTTCGAGATTGAGCGACGAGAGGCAGCACACTGCCGTCCGGTCATTGCCCAGATGGTCGCGCCCTGTGGGCAATGTGATTTCGCTGCACAGGTTCGACGTTGAGACTTT
>JANOQL010000230.1:0-7354 GCA_031414835.1 Sphingomonadales bacterium
TAACGCACTGCCGTGCGCTCGGCATCGCGCCAATAGCCTTGCGCGACCAGCGGCCCGCAATGGACCAGTTCCCCCGGCTCATCATCGGCGGTGATGCTGCCATCGGGCCGCACCACCAGGATTTCGGCAAACGGGATCGCCCGCCCCATCGATGTCGGATAATCGGCAACCAGCGCGGGCGGCAGATAGGTCGACCGAAACGCCTCGGTCAGCCCATACATCGGAACGATTTCGGCAGTGGGAAACACGCCGCGCATCCGGTCGATCAGTGACGGGGTCAGCGCGCCACCCGAATTGGTCACACGGCGCAGCGACGCTGCCGAACCGTGCGGCCAATCGGCTTCGACGAGCAGATGCCACAATGGCGGAACGCCTGCGAGGCTGGTCGCGCCATGTTTCTCGATCGCCTTCACCACATCGCGCGCGGTCAGATAATCGAGCGGGATCACCGTTCCCCCTGCCGCCCATGTCGAGAGCAACTGGTTCTGGCCATAATCAAACGCCAGCGGCAGCACCGCCAGCGTCAGGTCATGCGGCGTGAGTTCGAGATACTGCGCGACGCTGATCGCACCGAGCCAGAGATTGGCATGGCTCAGCATCACGCCTTTGGGCTTTCCTGTCGAACCCGATGTATAAAGGATCGCGCACAGTTCGTTTGGATCGCGGACCGAACACGGCATAGCGGTAAGCGCCTCGGTTGCCCTTTGAACATCGGCTTCGGGAACGACCGTGCAGCCCTCGGGCACATCGCCGTTTTCAAGACTTGCCGCACGTTGCGGCTGCGTGATCAGTATCGTCGCGCCACTATCGCTTAAGATATGCCCGGCTTGCGCGCGCCTCAGCATCGGATTGATCGGCACGTGGATCACCCCGGCGCGCGCCGCAGCGAGCGGCAGGATGCACGCCATCTGCGACTTGGGAAGCCATGACGCCACCCTCTCTCCTTGATTCAGCCCCCGACCCGTTAACCATGAAGCCACCTTTCCCACCAGAGTATCGAGGGCAGCATAGGTGACGTCGCCCTCACGGCTTGTTAAGGCGATGGCGGTATCCAGCCCTCGTAAGGTCAGATGATCGAGTGGATACGGGCGTGAATCGGGCAGCAACAAGGGGCACTCACATGGAATTGGGCGAGGAATATCGCCGCCCTACCACGAAGTGGGTTAAGGGAGAATTGCTCGATCGTCTCGATGCCGAGACCGTCGATTCGCGCAGCATGATTGCAGCAGAAGCAGGACTTTCTCCCTTTGAACGTCTGCCGTGGTTCCAGCGGGTTGCCGCGCACTGGGATGGAGATCTGACGCCATTTATCGCGCACGCGTGGAACGCCGGATCGCATTGCTGGCTGTTCCTCGCACGCGACGGCAGTCGAATGGTGGCATTGGCCAATTGGTACAGCCTTGCGTTTCGTCCGGTTTTTACAGGTGGTCCAGACCGGCAGTTGCTCGCGGCTGTGGCACGCAGGCTTGCCAAATCGCCATCGGTTGCACCGACCATCTGCCTTTCGCCAGTCCCGACCATCGATGGCAGCTCTGATCTGATCGTCGATGCGTTCGGCAGCAATGGCTGGTTTGCATTCCGCGATGCCACGTCGGTTTCGTGGACGATCGACGTCGAGGGCAAATCATTCGATCAATATTGGGAAGAACGACCCGGCGAACTGCGCAGCACATACAAGCGCAAAGCGAAAAAAGCCGAAATCGTCTGCACCATTTTCACAGATTTTAACGAAGAGGCGTGGGCGGATTATCTGTCGGTTTACGAAGCAAGCTGGAAGTCTGCCGAAGGATCGATCGATTTCCTCCGCGATATGGCAGAGCATGAGGCGGCTTCAGGCGGCTTGCGGCTCGGCATTGCCCGTCTCGATGGCCAGCCGATTGCCGCCCAACTCTGGATCGTCGCCGATGGCGTGGCCTATATCCACAAGCTCGCTTATCATCAGGATTTCGATCAGCTGTCTCCGGGCACGATCCTCAGCCATGATCTGTTCCGCCACGTCATCGATATCGACAAGGTCCGGAGCATCGATTTCGGCACTGGTGACGATCCCTACAAGGCGGTCTGGATGGATCGCAGCTCGGCGCTCGATACGATCACATTGCACAAGCGCAGCAATGCTGCTGGATGGGCCGGGGCCGCGCGCGACAAGCTATCAAGGCTTGCCGCTCCTTTTCGCAAAGCGTAACCGCGCATCCGGAATTAAGGAGCGGCGATATGGGCAGGGAGCATCGCATGTGTGGGGAAACTGTGGATGTCGATGCGCGCATCCGCTCAGTGCTTGTCGATATATTGGGCGTCAGCCGGGAACGCGCCGCGACCTTCGATGATGATACCGGGCTGTTCGGATCGCTGCCAGAGCTCGATTCGATGGCCGTCGCCAGTCTTTTGACCGAGATCGAGGACAGGCTGGGCATCATGATCGACGATGATGAAGTCGATGGCGAAATGCTCGAAAGTTTCGGCAGCCTCAGGGCGTTTGCCGAGGCGAAATTGGCTGGGTGATGGGTCCGGATTACCAGATTCTGATTATCGAGCCTTTGTTCGAAGAAGCCAACCGCACCCGCCGGATGATCGCGACGATGATCCGATTGCTTACAGCCCGATATCTCAGTGCGACGATTGCCGAACTGCCGGGAACAGGCGAAAGCCTGATCGACATTGCCGATGTGCGACTTCCCGACTGGCAGGCCGGGGTTGCCGCAGCAATCGCAGCCACTGGCGCCACGGTCATCGCCTCGTTTCGCGGGGGTGCACTGCTGGATGGCGGAAGCCTCCCCGTCTGGCGGTTTGCCCCCGAAGCCGGTGCGCGGATCGTGCGCGATCTGCGGCGGGTAAAGGCTTCGGGAAGCAGCGATACCTATGCCGGACATGCGTTAAACGACGCATTTCTCGATGAACTGGAGGCAGCACAAACCCCCTCGCCTGCCCGACTGCGCACGGTGCGGCTCGCAACCGACAGTGGAGTTGCAGACGTCAAGGTCGAAGGCAGCCCGCTCTGGCGGCGCGCTGAGCCGGGCGAGGATCAGGCCTTGTCCGAAGCATTGGCCGCCGACCTTGGCCGCTGGATCGAACAATGCGCCGCATCCTGAGCTTTGACTGCGAAGGCGCGACGCTGGCCGCGACGCTCGACGATGCACCGGGGGCCACTGGCCTGCTGATCGTATCGGGCGGCAACGAAATCCGCATCGGCGCGCATCGCGGCATGGCAATGCTGGCGGCGGACACTGCGGCGGCGGGACATCCTGTCTTCCGTTTCGACCGGCGCGGGATCGGCGACAGCGAAGGCGAAAATGGCGGGTTCGAGAATAGCGCCGCCGATCTAGCAGCGGCAGTTGCTGCGTTTCGCACCGCGTACCCGCAACTGACGCGCATCCTAGCCTTCGGCAACTGTGACGCAGCGTCTGCGATCATGATCCATCAGCCAGCCGGGATTGACGCCGCCGTGATCGCCAACCCCTGGGCCATTGAAACGCAGGACGGGGACGCGCCGCCGCCCGCCGCGATCAAGGCGCATTATTGGCAAAAGCTGAAAGACCCCAGGGCGGTGAAGAAACTGCTGACAGGTGCCGTCGATCTTAGAAAACTCGCGCGCGGTTTGATGCGCGTTGCGAGGCCCGCAGCCGCGCCGTCGCCGCTATCTGCCCGGCTTGCAGGGGCATTGGCGCGTTTCCCCGGCCCGATCCGCATCCTGATCGCCGAACGCGATGGAACAGCGGTGACGTTTCTCAGTGAGTGGAAGGGTGCAGGCTTTGCCGACGCGCGCGAGCGGGCCGACATCACGCTGACGATGATCGATACCAGCTCGCACAGTTTTTCCGAAGCGAGCGACAAGGCGGTGTTGCGCCGGGAATTGCTGGCGATGCTACGGGAAGAATGACGACTTTCCTGACAGCAGCCATGCAACCTGCGTTTCAGCAACTATGTACCAAATCCGTCCAGGCTGAGCTTGTCGAAGCCCTGACCTTTCTTGACGCAGCGGTGTCCAGAAAAGAACAGCCCTTCGACAAGCTCAGGGTAAACGGGTTTTGTGGCTGTCTCCGCGTGAAATCGGCACCCAAGCCTCAATACGCTGCCACCGACTTTGCCTCATGCGCGGCGTGCGCGAGAAATTTCTCGGCATCCAAAGCCGCCATGCAGCCCATGCCCGCCGCGGTCACGGCCTGACGGTAAATCTTGTCGGTGACATCGCCTGCGGCAAACACGCCCGGAATCGTCGTCCGCGTGCTCCCGGTTTCGACGAGCAGATAGCCGTCATCATCCATCGGCAGATGGCCTGCAAACACTTCGGTCGCCGGCTTGTGGCCGATCGCGACGAACGCACCATCGACGCTGAGGATCAAGCTTTCGCCCGTCACCGTATCGCGGAGCGCGAGCCCTGTCAGACCCTGTTCATCGCTGCCAAGGAACGTGTCGATGCCCTTGTTCCACAGCACGGTAATCGCGGGGTTCGCAAACAGCCGGTCCTGCAGGATTTTTTCGGCACGCAGTTCATCGCGGCGGTGGATCAGCGTCACGTCCTGCGAATGATTGGTGAGATACAGCGCCTCTTCGACTGCGGTATTCCCGCCGCCGATCACCGCGACTTTCTTCCCGCGATAGAAAAACCCGTCGCACGTCGCGCATGCCGAAACGCCCTGCCCCTGCAACGCCTTTTCGCTGTCGAGGCCAAGCCATTTGGCCTGCGCACCGGTTGCAATCACAACGGTATCAGCGATGTAGATATCGCCGCTTTCGGCGGTCAGTTTGAACGGGCGCGTTGTGAAATCGCAATGCTCGATCAGATCGAACACCATTTCCGAACCGACATGTTCGGCCTGCGCCTTCATCTCGTCCATCAGCCACGGCCCCTGGATCACGTCGCGAAAGCCGGGATAATTCTCGACATCGGTGGTGATCGTCAGCTGCCCGCCGGGTTGAATCCCTTGCATGACAATCGGCTTCATCCCCGCCCGCGCGGCATAGATCGCAGCGGAAAGGCCGGCGGGGCCAGACCCGAGGATCAGCATCCGGGTTTCGATTGTCTTGCTCATGGCTGTGCTTTCATCATCATCGTCGGTTCGGATCAGATAGGTCGCAAGGTTACACCGGGCAAGTGACAGCTTGATCCTCCCCTTCTTGAAGGGGAGGTGGCGTCGCGGAGCGGCGACGGAGGGGATTGGTGGGGACAAAATCCCCTCCGTCAGTCGCTTCGCGACTGCCACCTCCCCAACAAGTTAGGGAGGATTTCGAAGGTCACTCGCTCGCAGGCACCTTGTGCAGCCAGTCGGCATGCTTGGGCGCAGTCTTGGTCGCGGCCCAGTCTTCGAGCATCAGCGGGGCAACACGCGCGAGCTCGTCATACTGTTCAGCAGTCCCGATATCGCAGGCGAGTTCGAGCCGGTGGCCGTTGGGATCGAAGAAATAGATCGACCGGAAAATGCCATGCCATGTCGGGCCGAGCACATCGACGCCCTGAGCCTCAAGATGCGCCTTGGCCGTTTCGAGCGTGGCGAAATCGGGCACCTTGAACGCGATATGCTGCACCCACGCGGGCGTGTTGGGATCCTTCCCCATCTCAGGCTGGTTGGGCAGCTCAAAAAACGCGATCACATTGCCGCCGCCGCAATCGAGGAAGATGTGCATGTACGGATCATAAGCGCCTGTCGATGGCACATAATCCTCGGCAAACGCATTGGTGTAGCGCATCCCCAGCACGCGCTCATACCAGTCCACCGTCTCCTTGGCATCGCGGCAGCGATACGCGACGTGATGGATGCGCTCGATTGAAAACGGGAGTGCGGTCATGCCAGTTCCATCCACCTGTGAAAAATCAATTTGACGTCGTCCTCCCAAAAGTCGAGCGACGCTGAATCCGAAAATTGCATGACACCGCGATCCCGGTCGGGCCAGCTGACAAGATCTGACGGAGCATCGAAAGAGAACGATTGATTGTCTTGTTTCGCGGCACCGCGATGCAAGACAACGCGCACAACGCCTTTTGAGCTTATGCCCAGCGTGATCCGGTCATTGTCGCCGATGCCATAACTCGGCGCGTTCCGCTTGATCCGCTCGACCACTCCGTCGGCAGACGTGCGCGCTGCTGCACACAAACGGTCCACGATTGCCAGCCGGTCCGCATCGAGGCTGGCCCGAAATTCATCGACCGAAGCAAATGGCTTCACTCCGCCACCTCAAGCACACCGCGTTCGATCTGATCGCGTTCGAGGCTTTTGAACAACGCGGTGAAATTGCTCTCGCCAAAGCCTTCATCCTTCTTGCGTTCGATAAATTCGAAAAACACCGGCCCGACCTGTGTTTGCGAAAAGATCTGGAGCAGCAATCGCGGATCGTTGTTCTCGGTCGATCCATCGAGCAGGATGCCACGCTTCTGCAATTCGGCAACCGGCTCGCCATGCCCCGGCAACCGTTCCTCGAGCATGTCGTAATAGGCGTTGGGCGGTGCCGGCGCGAACGGTGTGCCCAGCCCCTTGAGCGTGTCCCAGCACTTGGGCAGATCGTCACAGATGAACGCGATATGCTGGATGCCTTCGCCATTATACGCGCGGAGATATTCGTCGATCTGGCCCCCGCCCTGCTTGCCTTCTTCGTTCAAGGGGATGCGGATCTTGCCATCGGGCGCGGTCATCGCGCGGCTGGTGAGGCCGGTATATTCGCCCTTGATGTCGAAATAGCGGATCTCGCGAAAATTGAAGATGCGTTCGTAAAACTGGCTCCAATGCGTCATCCGCCCGCCATAGACATTGTGCGTCAGGTGATCGATTTCGCGAAACCCCGCGCCCACCGGATTGCGATCGACGCCCGGCAGATATTCGAAATCGATGTCGTAGATCGACAGCTGATCGCCATAGCGGTCAACCAGATAGATGATCGCGCCGCCGATGCCGCGAATCGCAGGGATGCGCAGCTCCATCGGGCCGGTGCGGCTTTCGACAGGCTCGGCCCCACGCGCAACGGCCTCATCATAGGCTTTGGTCGCGTTGCGCACACGGAACGCCATGCCGCACGCGCTCGGCCCATGTTCGGCAGCGAAATACGCCGCCGCGCTCTTGGGTTCGTAATTGGCGATCAGGTTGATCCCGCCCTGCCGCCACAGATCGACATCCTTCGACCGGTGCCGCGCGATGTGCGTAAACCCCATGCGCGCAAACACCGGCTCGAGCATGCCTTTTTCAGGCGCGGCAAATTCGACGAACTCGAACCCGTCGAGCCCCAAAGGATTATCGAACAGATCGGCCATCGTGTGTCTCCTGATGCGGCAACTGGTTACATTTGATACTATATGGCTTTGCGCGCATCGCGTCAACGGCTAAGCCGCTGCAATGCCCGATCCCATTCTTCGCCTCGACGAATTCCT
>JANOQL010000231.1:0-4662 GCA_031414835.1 Sphingomonadales bacterium
CGCGCATCCTCAACATTTTCGAAGGCGCTGCCGAAATCCAGGCGCAAGTGATCGCGCGCGGGGCATTGGGGTCGCGGAATTGAACAACCCACTTCAACCAGACCATCCGCTCACATCGAGCGAAGTCGAGATGCGGGGAGCACACCCGTGTCTCGACTTCGCTCGACATGAGCGGGAATGTTTCTTGTTGTTCCGGAAAAGGATACGGTCATGACCCTCCGCCCCAATACGCTCAGAAGGGCAGCAATCGTCGCCCCCATCCGCACCGCCGTCGGCAAGTTCGGCGGCGCGCTTTCGAGCGTGGGCGCGGGCGAGCTGGGCGCTGTCATCCTCAAGGCGCTGATCGACCGGACCAAGATCGATCCCGCGCGCGTCGACGATGTCATTTTCGCGCAAGGCTATGGCAATGCCGAAGCGCCTGCTATCGGCCACTGGTCTTGGCTTGCGGCAGGGCTTCCGCTCGAAGTGCCCGGCTATCAGCTCGACAGGCGCTGCGGATCGGGGCTGCAGGCAATCATCAACGCCGCGATGATGGTGCAGACCGGCGCATCGGACGTGGTCGTGGCCGGTGGTGTCGAAAGCATGTCGAACGCCGAACATTACACCACTGACGTCCGCAAGGGCATCCGCGCGGGCAATCTGGTGCTGCATGACCGGCTGACGCGCGGGCGGGTGATGTCGCAGCCGATCGAACGCTTTGGCCACATCAGCGGCATGATCGAAACCGCCGAGAACCTTGCCAAGGATTACAACATCAGCCGCGAAGCGTGCGATGCCTATGCCGCACGATCGCATCATCGCGCGGCCACCGCCTGGGCAGACGGGCGCTTCGATGATGAGCTCGTGCCGGTCTCGATCCCCCAGAAAAAGGGCGATCCCATCATCTTCGATCATGACGAAGGCTATCGCGCCGATGCCACGCCCGAAAGCCTCGCAAGGCTGCGTCCATTGGAAGGCGGCGTGGTCACCGCAGGCAATGCCAGTCAGCAGAATGATGCAGCGGCGGCCTGCCTTGTCGTGGCCGAGGACAAGCTCGATGAACTCGGCCTCGAACCAATTGCCTGGTATCACAGCTCGGCAGCAGCGGGCTGCGATCCCAGCCGGATGGGCATCGGCCCCGTCCCTGCTGTTCAGCGGCTGTTCGCACGTACTGGCTTGGGCTGGAATAATATCGATCTGGTCGAGCTCAACGAAGCGTTCGCGCCGCAAGTCCTCGCGGTCCTCAAAGGCTGGGGCTGGTCAGATGACGACAGCCGCAACGACATTCTGAACGTCAACGGATCGGGCATTTCACTGGGCCACCCGATTGGGGCGACTGGCGGGCGAATCCTCGCCAATCTGACGCGCGAACTGGTGCGGCGCGATGGGCGCTACGGCCTCGAAACCATGTGCATTGGCGGCGGACAGGGGATCGCTGCGATTTTCGAGCGGGCGTAGCCGCGCCATCGCACCACTATTGCGCATCATTTCAGCACGTTGCGATCAGTTGCCGCTTTGTCGGGCCGAATACTTGGCGCTTAAACGGATTTTCATAAAATATGTTTAGCGCAGCCCGTGCCTTAGGGGCTTGGGAGCAATAGATGCGCGTTGGGCACAGTTTATGGGAAGAGCGCGATTCGGCGTTGCTTCATGCCCAGCTGATCGAAAACGCGTCATCGGTGCGCGCGTCGTTGCTTGGCAACCTCTTCAATGCGCTGATCTGTGCTGCGCTTTTAATCGGCTATGCTGCGGCTCCGCCAAAGCTGATCGTGGCAGGCGGGCTTGCACTGCTGACGACCATGATCTGGCGACTGAACACGATGCGCCGCATTGAAACGAGCACAGCTGAAGCGACCGATCTCCGGCTGCTGGCACGGCATGTCGATGCCAATGCGGCGTTGCTCGGGGCGTTGTGGGGGTTGTTGAGCTTCGGCCTTTTTGCCACGGAAAACTCCGATATCCAGACCTTTGCCGGGATTATCGGCGCGGGAATGATCAGCGCCGGGGCAATCGCTTATCGATCGCGCAAGCGCGCGGCACTCCTGTATGTCAGCCTTTCCGGATTGGGAGGTGCGTGCGCCCTGTTTCTGCTCGACAGCCTGGCGGCACATCTCGCGCTGGGCCTGATTTGCTGCTTTGTCATGGTGCTGGTCGTCAACATCCGCGCAACATCGGCACGGTTCGACGAAGGCCAGTTGCGGTTGCGCGAACTGGCACGCTCGGCAGAAACGATCCAGCTCCTCCTCAACGACTTTGCCGAGCAGGGATCGGACTGGATGATCGAAGTCGACAGGCGCGGGCGCATCCTGAACCCCGGCCAGCGGATCGCCGAAGCCACCGGGCGCGATCTCGACACACTGACGGACATGACGTTCACGCATCTGTTCGATGATACGGCTGCGCGGCAAGAGTTGAAGCGCCTGTTCATCGGCAAGGAAATTGTGCGCCGCCATATCTGTTCGTTGACCGTTGGCGAAGAAACCCGCTGGTGGTCGATCAGCGGGCGGCCATCGCACGATCCCCATATCGCGTATCGCGGCGTGGTGACCGACATCACCGCGCAACGTCATGCCGAAAACAGGGTGACCTACCTTGCGCATTATGATTCGCTGACGGGTCTGCCCAATCGGGTGATGTTCAACGAAAGCCTCGAACGCGCGCTCAAGGGGGGAGATGCGCAGGCAGGCGTGATCTATATCGATCTCGATCAGTTCAAGGGGATCAACGACACGCTGGGTCATCCTGTTGGCGATGAACTGCTCCATGCCGCCGCGCAACGGATTGCCAAGGCGGTCGGCAAATCGGCACTGGTATCGCGGCTTGGCGGCGATGAATTTGCCGTGCTCGTTCTGGCCCGTCGTCTGCCGATGATCGACAAGATTGCGGGCCAGATCATCGACGCGCTGGCGCGCCCGATCCCTCTCAAACACCACGATATCTGCATCAGCGCAAGTGCCGGTATCGCACTTGCGCCTGAACATTCGAAATCGCCCGAAGGGCTGATGCGGCGCGCCGATCTTGCGCTGTATGCCGCCAAGGCCAATGGCCGAGGACGGTTCGAAATGTTCGACCCGGGCATGGACGAAGCCGCGCAAACCCGTCGCACACTCGAACTCGATCTCAGGAAGGCGATCTCGGATAATCAGTTCTGCCTCCATTACCAGCCGGTCATCCACGTCGCGACGGGCCGGATCAGCGGGTATGAAGCTCTGATCCGTTGGCAACATCCCGAACGGGGGCTGCTTCCCCCCGATCTCTTCATTCCTATTGCTGAAGATAACGGCCTGATCGCGAAAATCGGCGAGTGGGTGATCCGGCAAGCGCTGGAGGATGCGGGGTGCTGGACCGATGGCGAACGGATTGCGGTCAATCTGTCAGCGGCGCAGATACAAAGCCCGACGCTGCTGCCGACAATCATCAATGCACTTGCGTCGAGCGGCGTCGTCGCTGAACGGCTGTGTCTTGAAATCACCGAGTCCTTGTTTTTGCGCGATACCGAAAAGAACCTCGACGTCCTGCATCGCATTCGCGGGCTTGGCATCCAGATTGCGCTCGATGATTTCGGAACAGGCTATTCATCGCTCAATTATCTGCGCAGTTTCCCGTTCGACGTCATCAAGATCGATCGCTGCTTCGTCAGCGAACTCGAAACCAGCACCGATTGCCAGGCGATCATTCGGTCTGTCGTGTCGCTGGCCGAAAGTCTCGACATCAAAATCGTGGCCGAAGGCGTTGAGCGGATCGAACAAGTCGAAGCGCTTGCCGCGCACGGGTGCAGCGAAGTGCAGGGATTCTACTATAGCGAAGCGGTGCCCGCGGGGGATATCGTATCGCCGATGCGCGATGCGGCAGTCGGGATCGCGGCTTAGTGCACGATAACAATCGTCAATCCTCGCCTCGAGGCGAGGATCTATGGGCCGGCTTGGTGAACCTAGGCTTGCCGCTTAAACCGTGACGCTGGTTTCGATCAGCGCCACCGAACTGCCGCCCGCCATCACGCGATAGGTGCCGCTTTCGAGTTTCCAGCTGTGCGTCGCTGCATCGCGCCAGCGCAGAGTGTCGAGCGTCAAAGACAACCGCACGACCCGCGTTTCGCCGGGTAAAAGAATGACGCGCTCGAATGCCTTGAGCAGTTTGGCCTGACGTTCGACGTCGCGACCCGGCGGGCCGATGTAAAGCTGGACCACTTCGCCAGCGGTGCAGGTGCCGGTATTGGTTACCGCCACGCTGGCTTCGATGGCTCCATTGGCCACCCGCGCTTTCAGTGCACGATAGGCGAAGCTGGTATAGCTGAGGCCATGACCAAAGCCGTAGCGCGGCTCCACAGTGTCACGGTCACATTTGGTGTAGCCGTGCCAGAGATCGTAGGTGATCGCATCGGCGTCGCGGTCGAAAAACGGATAGTCCTCGGCGCGTTTCGCCACCGTGAAGGGTAGCTTGCCGCCGGGGCTGACATCGCCGAACAGCAATTTTGCCAGTGCCGTACCGCCCTCCATCCCCGAGTAAAAGGTTTGGAGGATCGCACCCACCCGATCATGCCAGCCTTCGACGAGAATCGCCGATCCGCACACAAGCACGACGATCACAGGCTTGCCGCTGGCGATCGCGACATCGATCAGCGCATTTTGCGTGGCAGGCAGGCCAAGATCGATGCGATCGCCGCCTATCGCGCGGCGTTCGGGC
>JANOQL010000232.1:0-11420 GCA_031414835.1 Sphingomonadales bacterium
AGGAAGCGCCGCTTACGGCATTTGCCGAGGACAGCGGTGCCGAATGGAACCTGTGCGACATTGCCTCCAAAGCCGAGGTCGATGCGCTGTTCGACAGTGTGGTGGCGGAACATGGCAAAGTCGATATTGCAATCAATGCGACCGGCTGGGGGTTGATGAAGCCGCTGCTCGACGTGACCGAAGACGACCTTGACCGCATGGTCGCGCTCCAGTTCAAGGGCGTGCACCATCTGCTTGCCGCGTGCGTGCGGATAATGACAAACGGTGGATCGGTCATTCAAGTGTCATCGGCAACAACGCGCGTGCCGATTTTCGATCACGCTGCCTATATTGGCACAAAAGCAGGTTCCGAAGCGCTTATTCGCTGCGTTGCCAATCAATATGGGTCGCAAGGCCTTCGCGCGAATATTGTCTCTCCGGGTTTGACCTCAAGTCCAATGACGAGCGGTGCAGTATCGACACCCGGGCTGATTGACGCCTTCAACAAGGAATATCCCCTCGGTCGGATCGGCACCTCCGAAGATATTGCTGCCGCTTGCGTGTTCCTGTCACGCGATGACTGCTTTATGACCGGGCAAAATCTGCAAGTGAATGGCGGATTGACCCTACGGCGCAATCCTCGGCCTGAAGAGATTGGGGCATCGGTGTCTGCGGCAATGGCTAGCCCGGGATAAGCCGCAGCGCCTTGCCCAGTTTGCCGAGTGCCGCCCGGTCATGGTCGCCAAGTGCATAACGGCACGAACACCAGACCGAGCCGACCAGAATCGCGATCAGCGCCGGCCACGCCAATGACGCGGGAGCCTGTATTGCGACTTTGGCAAAAACAGCTGCGGCCGCCGCAATCGTCGCGGCCGTAATAAATCCGCGCAGGAATGGCGGATCGAACGGATGCAGGCCGTCTTCTGACCAAAGTTGAATGATAGGGACAATGCTCGCGATCAGAAATCCTGCTGCAACGGCCATACTCATGCCGATCACCCCAGCATCGGGCATCAGGGCAAGCGTGATACCAGTCGCAGCGGCGATCCCGCACAAGCTTCCCAACTGCTGCCCCCTGTAGCTTCGCGTGACTTGCTGGATCGGGGTTGCAGCCCCTGTAACCGCTTCTGTCGCGCGTGCCAGAATGAGCAGGACCAAGGCGGGATACGCTGCTTTGGCCTGTTCACCAAATACAGTCAGGATCAGTGCGCCGCCGCTTGCCAGCGTCGCTGCAAGCGGCAGGACTATTGCCACGCAGAGACGTGTGGCAAATCCGAAAATATCGCGCACCTCGCGTTGTTCGCCCGCAGATGCCGCTGCGGCAAGTGGCGCCATCACATAGCTGAACGCGCTGCGGACAAGCTGGACGATGCTCGAAATCTTGCGCGCGATGGCATAAAGCCCAGCGGCGATCGCGCCAGCGCTACCCGGGAGCCACGCGTTGAGAATGATTGGCGGGCCGTCGCCGAACAGCCGCCCGACGATGTTTGCAGGCAGTGCTGCCAGGCCCGCCCTCACGGTATCAACGTCTATTGCAGATCGATGAGGCGCAAACATCAGCTTCAGATCGTACTGGCGCGCCACCAACCGCAAACTGAGAACAGACACAATTGCAAGCGATGCCAGATGGGCCATGAAGATCGCCATGATTCCCATTCCGCCAATGTAGAATGACACCGCCAGAACCGCGCGAAGCGACTGTTCCCAGACGAGCCGCAGTCTGATTTCCGCACCGAATACACGCTTGGCTCGCAGCGCCGATGTGGCAATTTCAATACATGCCCATAGCGGGAGTGCCCACACGAATAGGCGGATCGCAGCGATGAGGAATATCGCTTCATCTTCTGCCGCGTTGAATAGCGTAGCGACATGCGGCGCAAGCAGCGAAACAAGCATTGCTATGGCGAGGCAGGGAGTGACGCCCAGAACGAATGCTGTGCGCAAGGACGCCGCCTCTTCGCTTGCACTTTTCGCTTTCGGGATGGTCCGTTGCAGCGCCGATGTCATCCCCAGATCGGCGACATTCTCAACGAGATTTATCGCAGCCCAGAGCACAGCATAAAGCCCGTAGCCTGCCAGGCCGAACAGCCAGACATAAAGCGGCTGTGTCACGACCTCAATCACACCGCCCAATCGCGCGAGCAATGTGGTGCCAGTCCCCTTTGCAAAATCGCTTGGCGTGATGGCCTGCCGTAGGGGCGCCGGATCGTCTGTGTCTGGTTGTGCCATGCCGCCGCACTGCTATATGTCGCTGGCGGGTCGATTCATAAGCATTTCTTCCAGTTGACGGTTGAGCGCAGGCGCACCAATCGCTATCTCAACGTCAGCCGAACCAAAGGATCGATTATGGCCGAATTCTTTTTGCCCAAGAACAGCACCATTAAGGGCAAGGGCCGCCACCATAAATCGGATGGCGCGAACCGGACCAAGACGTTCAAAGTCTATCGCTACGATCCTGACAGCGGTGAAAACCCGCGTTACGACAACTACGATGTCGATCTCGACAAGTGCGGCCCGATGGTTCTCGACGCACTGATCAAGATCAAGGGCGAAATGGACTCGACGCTGACCTTCCGCACATGCCGCGAAGGGATTTGCGGATCATGTTCGATGAACATGGACGGAAAGAACGGTCTGGCCTGCACAACAGCGATCGAGGACATCAAGGGCGAAATCCGGATCACCCCGCTGCCGCATATGGATGTGATCAAGGATCTGGTTCCCGATTTCACGCATTTCTACGCGCAATATGCGTCGATCAAGCCGTGGCTCCAGACAGTCACGACCACGCCTTCGGGCAAGGAGCGGCTGCAAAGCCCGGAAGATCGTTCAAAGCTCGATGGGTTGTATGAATGCATCCTGTGCGCGTGTTGCTCGACTTCGTGCCCGAGCTATTGGTGGAATTCGGACAAGTTCCTGGGGCCGGCAATTCTGTTGCAAGCGTATCGCTGGCTCGCCGACAGCCGCGATGAGATGACTGGCGAACGGCTCGATGAGCTGGAAGATCCGTTCCGTCTCTATCGTTGCCACACGATCATGAACTGTTCGAACGTCTGCCCCAAAGGGCTGAGCCCGGCCAAAGCGATTGCCGAGGTCAAGAAGATGGTGGTGGAGCGGCACGTTTAGAGGCAGATCGCCTGCCTGATGACCGCGCCGCTTCCCTCGTTCGTTTCCGAACCCGATCCCGATCATCCCGGCTGGGACAGCTGGGAATTGCGCGATGAGACGCGGTATAACGCGTTTCTTGGCCGTTTGCTGATCCGGTTGGACGAATCGGGCAAAGCGTGGACGCGGATGTTGCCGGAACAGCGGCATTCGAACCTTGGCGATGCCATCCATGGCGGCACGATCACCGGCTTTGTCGATATTTCGCTGTTTGCCGCAGCGCGACTGTTTGGGATGCTCGATCCGGGGCCAGCAGTGACGCTCGATCTGTCGTTTCACTTCGTCGGCGCTGGCAAGATGGGCGAACCGCTCGATTGCGAACTTGAACTGGTAAAGGAAACCGGACGGTTGCTCTTCCTGCGCGGATTGGTTCGGCAGGGGGAGCATATCGTGTCCTCATTCAGCGGCACGATCAGGAAGCCGAGCAGGAAATGACCGGAGTGCTGGCGCGATACGATGCGCTGGTGGCGGCGGGCGAATTGCGCCGCGATAACGAACAATCGGCAGCGGCGGTGCGGCTCGATGCACTTCAGAAACAGCTTGAGGCAGTGCCTGTCAAAGGAAGCCTGATCTGGCGACTGGCGGGCAAGAAACCCGAACGCCCGCGCGGCATTTACATGTGGGGTGGAGTCGGGCGCGGCAAATCGATGCTGATGGACCTGTTCCATGACAGCCTGAATCATCCCGCCAAGCGTCGTGTTCATTTCCATGAATTCATGATCGAAGTGCATAGCCGCATCCGCGATTCGCGCCGCGATACGCCGGGTGATCCGATCGGGCCTGTGTCGGCAGCGATTTCGGCTGAGACCAGAGTGCTGTGCTTCGACGAAATGGTCGTCAACAATTCGGCCGATGCGATGATCATGTCGAGGCTCTTCACCGCGTTGATCGATGGCGGGGTTACCATCGTGACCACCTCGAACCGCGCGCCCAATCAGCTTTACAAGGACGGGCTCAACCGAGAGCATTTCCTGCCGTTCATCGCACTGATCGAGGCGCAGCTCGATGTGCTGACGCTGAACGGCCCGACCGATTACCGGCTGGCGCGGCTGGCAGGTGTCGACACCTGGCACACACCGATCGGGCAGGCAGCAACCGACGAAGTCCGCGCAGCGTTTTTCAAGATGACCGATTATCCGCCCGAAGACAGTAAGCATGTGCCGACCGCTGAACTCGATCTTGGCGGAGGGCGGGGGCTGCATGTGCCCAAAAGCCTCAAAGGCGTGGCTGTCTTTTCGTTCAAGCGGCTGTGCAAGGACGCGCGCGGCGCATCGGACTATCTGTCGATTGCACGCAACTATCATACAGTGTTCGTTGTCGGCATTCCCAAACTCGGGGCCGAAAATCGCAACGAGGCCGCACGCTTCGTCACGCTGATCGACGCGCTGTATGAGCACAAGGTCAAGCTGATCGCGACAGCCGATGCCGAGCCGGGCGAACTCTACGAGGAAGGTGATGGCCGCTTCGAGTTCGACCGCACGATCAGCCGCCTGATGGAAATGCAGAGTCAGGAATACCTCGCCAAGGGACATGGCGCGGGGTAGCGTAAACCAGCCACAGGGAGAGAATGATGCGCGTTCCGATTTCACTCGTGACTGTAATGCTGATGACGTCTCCCGTGCTCGCCGAGGATGCTGACTGGCACACCAATGGCCGCGCGATGCTCACTGATGTGATCGCGATCCCGTCGGTTTCGGATCGCACCACCGAAGTGAAGCGAATGGCCAGCTACATGGCCGATCGTTTCCGCAAAGGCGGGCTGACCGATGTGACGATCAAGGATCATGACGGCACCCAGTCGCTGATCGTCCGGTGGAAAGCGGCGGGCAAGCCGACGAAGAAGCCGATACTACTGCTCGGACACATGGATGTCGTCGATGCGCTGCCCGCAGACTGGTCGCGCGATCCATTCAAACTGATCGAGGACGATGGCTATCTTTACGGTCGCGGCACCGTCGATATGAAGAACGGCGTCGTTGCGATCGCCAACGCGGTGCTCTGGCTGAAGGCAACGGGGTTCCAGCCCAAGCGCGATATCATCATCTTCTTTTCGGGCGATGAGGAAAATGCCGGGAACGGCGCGCGGCGCGCCTCGACCGAATGGCGCAGCGAGATCGACGCCGAATTTGCGCTCAATGCCGATGCGGGCGGGGGCGGATTCCTGAAGGACGGAACGCTGATCGGCTACGGTCTTCAGACGTCGGAGAAAATGTATCAGGACTTCAGCTTTACCGCGCGCAATCGCGGCGGGCATAGCTCGCGGCCACGGCCCGACAATGCGATCTATGCGCTGTCTACAGCCCTGAAATCGTTAGAGGCGCACCGCTTCACACCCGCGATGACCGAAACGACGCGGGCCTATCTTCAGGCACGGCAGAAACGTGAGGCAGGTCCGCTTGGCGATGCGATGCGGCGCTGGATCGCCAATGAGGCTGACGGAGCGGCAGCCGATGCTATCGAAGCCGATCCGACCGAAATCGGGCTGACGCGCACCCGCTGCGTCGCGACCCGGCTTGAGGGTGGCCATGCCAATAATGCGTTGCCACAAATGGCGCGGGCTACGGTCAATTGCCGCATACTGCCCGGAGTCACAGCTCAGGCGGTGCAGGATGAATTGCAGGCCATGGCAGGACAGGATGTGTTCGTTGCGCCGATCGAAACCGCGACGCCATCACCGCCATCGCCGCTCCGCCCCGATGTCGTCGCGGCCTATACGGCCACTGTCCGCAAACGACACCCCGGCGCTGACATCATCCCGCAGATGGAAGCTGGTGCGACCGACGGCCTGTTTTTCCGTGCGCAGGGCATTCCGGTGTACGGGGTCAACGGTAGCTGGATCGTGGTTCCGGAGGATGAACGCGCGCATGGCCGCGACGAACGCATTCCAGTCAAGAGCTTTTACGAAACGCTCGATCACTGGCACGATCTGGTGAAGGCACTCGCGGGGTAGGGTTTAGCGAGCCGACCCGGGGGTAAATCCCGGGTCGTCAGACGGGCACGCTGTGCCCGCTGGTCGGCTTTGCGTGAGCGGGCATGCAGAACGCGCGCTGCCCACGCTTCAGCGCGGTGCCATCCTGATCGCGCCATCCAGCCGAACATCTTCGCCGTTGAAATAGCCGCACTCGATCATCGTCATCGCAAGCTGGGCATATTCGGCGGGCTGGCCGAGACGCTTGGGGAACGGGACCGACGCACCGAGCGCGTCGCGCACAGGTTGCGGCGCGCCTGCCAGCAGTGGCGTGTCGAAAATCCCTGGCAGGATCGTGTTGACGCGGATCGCTTCACCGGCAAGATCGCGCGCGATGGGGAGCGTCATGCCGACGACGCCGCCCTTCGACGCCGAATAAGCCGCTTGGCCGATCTGGCCATCTTCAGCCGCAACCGAAGCGGTGTTGACGATGGCACCGCGATCGCCGTCTTCCTGGCGGTCGAGCGTCAGCATACCTGCAGCCGATTTGGCAATGCAGCGGAAGGTGCCGACAAGGTTGATCTGGATCAGCCAGTCGAACGCCGCGAGCGGGAAATGCTTGATCGATCCGTCTTCCTTCGACCGGCTTGCGGTCTTCACAGCATTGCCGGTGCCCGCGCAATTGACGAGGATGCGTTCCTGGCCATGTGCCGCGCGCGCCTTGGCGAACCCGGCATCGACGCTGTCATCCGACGTCACATTCACTTCGCAAAAGATGCCGCCGATTTCGGCGGCGAGCGCTGTGCCCTTTTCTTCCTGCAAATCGAAGATCGCGACTTTGACGCCTTTGGCAGCAAGCGCGCGTGCAGTGGCGGCACCAAGGCCAGAAGCGCCGCCTGTCACGACGGCAGATACAGTGGAGTCGAGTTTCATAGGGTTTCCTTCGTAATTCCCCTCCCGCAGGCGGGAGGGGTTAGGGGTGGGTTTTCGGGAGCGGAATGCAGTCGGAACCGGCCCACCCCCGGCCCCTCCCGCATGCGGGAGGGGGGAAGTGTTAAAGCCGTTCGATGATCGTCACGTTGGCGACGCCGCCGCCTTCGCACATCGTTTGCAGGCCATATTTGCCGCCGCGCTGCTTGAGCGCGTTGACGAGCGTGGCCATCAGCTTGGTGCCCGATGCGCCAAGCGGGTGGCCGAGCGCAATCGCACCGCCGTTGACGTTGATCCGGTCCGGATCGGCGCCCGTATGCTTGAGCCATGCAAGTGGCACCGGAGCGAAGGCTTCGTTGACTTCGTACAAGTCGATGTCGCCAATTTTCATCCCCGCACGCTGTAACGCGCGGTCGGTCGCGAACAGCGGCTCTTCGAGCATGATCACCGGATCTCCAGCCGTCACCGTAAGGTTATGGATGCGCGCAATCGGCGTCAGGCCATGATCCTTCAATGCCTGTTCGGACACGATCAGCACTGCCGATGCCCCATCGCAGATTTGCGACGACGATGCGGCAGTGATGGCACCACCTTCGCTCAGCAGCTTGACACCCGAAATGCCCTCGAGCGTCGCATCGTGACGGATGCCTTCATCGCGGCCGTGCATTTCCTTGCCCTCGGGCGTGTCGATTTCGAGCACAATGATCTCGTTATCGAAATGCCCGGCATGCGTGGCCGCTGATGCCTTCTGGTGGCTGGCGAGCGCGAACCGGTCGAGATCGTCCTTGGTAAATCCATGCTTCTTGACGATCATTTCAGCGCCGACGAACTGCGACCACTGGATCCCTGGATAGGCGACTTCGAGACCCGGTGACTTGTAGTTGCCCAAACCCTCTTTCATGTGGAAAATCGCGGTGCTGCCCATCGGCACGCGCGTCATGCTTTCGACGCCTGCCGCGATCACAATGTCTTGTGTGCCTGACATCACCGCCTGCGCGGCAAACTGCATTGCCTGTTGCGATGATCCGCACTGGCGATCGATCGTGACGGCGGGAACGCGCTCACCCAGATGCTTGGTCGCCAGCACCGCATTGCGGCCGACCTGCATCGCCTGCTGCCCGCCTTGGCCGACGCAGCCCATGATCACATCATCTACGCGATGCCCATCGATCCCGGTACGTTCGACAATTGCGTCCAACGTGGCCGCCGCCATATCGACGGGATGCCATCCGGCAAGTTTCCCGTTGCGTTTTCCGCCTGCTGTGCGGACGGCGTCGACGATATAGGCAGTGGCCATAACCAAGTCCTTTTGCATGTCTGTTTGGATGGCAAGTCCCTTGCGCAGATTGACGTTAACGGCAAGGGAAAGTTCGACGACTGATTGAAGTTGATAGGGAGCCCCGCACATGAACGTTTCTGAAGCTGTTGCTTACCGCCGCTCGGTGCGGGGTTTCACTGACCAGCCAGTCGATGTCGCGTTGGTTCGTGATGTTCTGGCGAAGGCGGCGCGCGCCGCGACCGGCGGCAATCTTCAGCCATGGCATGTCGATCTGGTCCATGGCGATTCGATGGCAAAGCTCAAGTCGATCATGCTGGGCAAGATTGCCGAAGGCCCGCCGAGCGAAGGCACCGAATATAACATCTACCCGCCCGAATTGCCCAAACCCTATGCCGACAGGCGCTTCGAAGTCGGCGAGATGCTCTACACCTCGATCGGCATTCCGCGCGATAACAAAATGGGCCGCGCGATGTGGTTCAGCCGCAATTTCCAGTTCTTCAATGCACCTGTCGGGCTGTTCGTTTCGCTCGACCGCAGCATGGGCCTGCCGCAATGGGGCGATGCGGGGATGTTCCTCCAGAATGTCATGCTGCTGCTGTGTGAAGCCGGGCTCGACAGCTGTCCGCAGGAATGCTGGGCGATTTATCCAAAGACGATTGGATCGTTCCTGAATCTGCCAGACAATCGCATCATGTGGACCGGGATGGCAATCGGTTACAAGGATGCCGACGATCCGGCCAACGCGCTGCTGCCCAATCGCGCTTCATCGGAAGAATGGTTGATCGAACATCATTGATTTGGTGTCCTAAAGGGCGCAGTTTCCCCTCGGGATATCCGGAGAGAGTATCATGACTGACGACGACACCATCATCCTGACACGGCGCAACATTTTGGCGATTTCGGCCTTCGCAGGCGGAATCAGCATGGTTGCGCCAGCGTGGGCCCAGTTCAAGATCGGCAAGGCGCTGGGTGCAGGCAAGGATCTGGTTGCGGCTGAAAACATCAGCGATGCAGAGCTCAAGCTGCAATTCGACGCTGTGGCTGTCGATAGCGACCGGCAGAACCCGGTGGCACCTGCGAACTCACCTTATGGCAAGCGGATTGCCGCATTGTCCAAGGGGCTTCAGACGCATGACGGGATGAATCTCGACATCAAGGCTTACCTTGTCAAAGACGTAAATGCCTTTGCCATGGGCAACGGCACGATCCGGGTTTTTGCCGGCCTGATGGACAAATTCACCGATGACGAGATCCGCTATGTTATCGGGCATGAGATTGGCCATGTGAAGAACGGCCATAGCAAGAAACGGATGCAGACCGCGCTGCGCGCCAGTGCCGCGCAGAAGGGGCTTTTGAGCGCAGGAGGTGGTGTTGGGAGGATCGCCGGTGGACAGCTTGGCGAACTGTTCAAGAAGGTTGTCACATCGCAGCACAGCCAGGCCAACGAAAAAGAGGCCGATGATTACGCAATGGCCTTCATGAAAACCAAAGGCTACGCGCCGATGGCGTGCGTGACCGCACTTGATAAATTGACAGCGATGGACGGCGGCGGAGGCGGAGGTTTGCCATGGCTGCAAACCCACCCGAGCCCTGCCGAACGGGCAAAGCGGATGCGCACGCAGCTGATAGCGTTAGGGTTGATCGCCGCCGAACTGGCCTGACTTCCCCCGTGTTGACTTGGCGCGGCGGCTTCGCCATTGAGCCGCCTCGCTTTCGCGCACCGATGGGTAGGTGGTCGAGTGGTTAATGGCAGCAGACTGTAAATCTGCCGACGAGAGTCTACGCTGGTTCGAATCCAGCCCTACCCACCACCGCGCCGCGCGGAACGGAATAGCCATGCTATTCCGCACTCGCGCAAGTGCGGACGACGGCCCGAAGGTGTCGATCGACGGCGTGGCTTTGCCACGACGCCTTTTGCGAGAAAGTAAGAAAGTGGGTCGCGGCAAAGCCGCGCCGTCAGCCGATGCTGCGCTCGCTGGCCGCGCTGCGCGGTGGTGCCCGGGGACGGATTCGAACCGCCGACACGCGGATTTTCAATCCGCTGCTCTACCAACTGAGCTACCCGGGCCTATGTGGCAGACCGCGATAAGAGGCGCGCCTATAAGCGGGGATCGCCGTCGATGTCCAGTCCCGAATCATTGTCCTCACGACCCGGAACGGCATAGCCGCCATCGAGCCAGTTGATGAGGTCGCGGTCCTTGCACCTGGGCGAACAAAACGGGCGACTTTCTTGTGAGGAAGGCTCGCCGCACAAGGGGCATTTGGTTGTTTTGGCCATGACTAAACCTCGAACTGGCGACCGGTGCGCCGCCTGAGTGTGTCGAGCCACGCAGGCACTTCGGCAAGGCGCTTGGCCAGTGCGGGTGCAAGATCGAGCGGCTGGCCAGCAGGCGGCGGGTCACGTTCAATCTGGCGCAGCTTTCCTCGGAGTGCGGCGCTAACGGGATCACTCCGTAACAGTTCGGGGAGCGACGGGCGCATTCGCCGTCGGACAATCTGGAGAAACCCGAAGCCATTGATTGCGGTGCGTTCGAACGGCTGCGGCAATGCTTTATCGATTGCGTCGTCGACGGCCCGGCGCGATGTGCGATCGGGGAGCGTCGGAAAATCGATCCCAATCGATCCGCCAATGCTGTGGCGGAATATCGCAGCGCAGACAGCAAGGGCAGCCGCAATCGCAAGCGGCCCGGGCGCGGTGCTGCCATCGACATCGAACAGCGTCATCGCCGGTGTTAACGACATGCGGAGCGCACCGCCCTCGAAGGCGATCTCACCGCGTTCGGCTTCGTCAAGCGCCTCGGACCATCCTGCAGCTTCAAGCTCGTCCGGCTCATGGGGGAGCAGTTCGCGGACCGGATATTTGGTCGCCGCAATCCGTTCACGCAGCTTTGGGCCGCAAACAGGCTCGGCGTTCGGTGGCGCAAGCAACGCCTTGGCCAGCTTTGGCCGCCCTGCTTCGGGGATGGGTTCGCGGACGATCTGGATCAAGAGCGTCCGACCTTCGTCAAGCCGCGGCGGAAGGCCTTCAAGGATGGCTTCACCGCCGCCCGACAGCGCAACCCGGGCGCTGAGGCGGGGAACGATCGTTTCGACGATCCGCGCTTCGGCGATCGTGCCAACCAGCGGCCCGGCATCATCTCGCTCGATCCGCGCTTCGAT
>JANOQL010000233.1:0-6554 GCA_031414835.1 Sphingomonadales bacterium
ATGTGCGCAGTCGCGTCAACAAGCGCCGAAGCGGGATCGGCACACATTCGCGAATGCAACCGGATGCCGCGACCGTGCGACGCAAAATTGCCGACGATGCCCGCCACGTCATTGGCGAATTCGGGAATCGCACACGCCGCACGGCACAGCATCGCTGTCTCGGCAACGATCTTTTCTGCGGTAGCGAGATCGCCCGACATGTGCGGTGGCTTGGGTGTGTCGGCAGGGCGGAAAATGGCGTCTTCGGCGGCGATGCGCGCCCAATGCAAAGCCGTCCGGACGTGCTCGATAACATCGACATTTGCCCGGACGGCCATTTGCATCACCGATCGGTTGTCGGCGGATCAATCAACCGTTGGCCTTCAGGCCGGCGCGGCGTGCTTGCTCGATCACCGAATCGAGAACTGGTCCGGGCCAGCCGCAATTGATGATGAAATGCTTGTTGATGATGCTAACCAGATCATGGCCTTCGAGTGCGGCCTTCGCGCCAAAGCGGCTCATCGTCGAACCCAGCTTGTCGAAATCGATCGATTGAGTTTCGATAAGCGTCTTGATCACGTCCTGGTGAAAAGCAGTGCGTTCGTTTGACATGGATGTTCTCCTTTATCGCAGGCTGCAGAAGCAGCCTTTCCAGTTGGGTTTTGCGATCCTCGGGCACCGATCGCGTTGCCCGAATGGACAGGACAACGTGTCGCGCTTGGCTTACCCGGAGAGGAAGAGTTCAGCCTCGTTCCTGCCGTAATCTCAACTTAGCAAGCGCGAATGCACGGGAAGTGACGATGATCACCTGAAGGCTGAATTAACTGCATCGTATCGTAAATGAGGCTCGTCTGGCGGCTTTTGTTGAATGCAACGCGGCGCTTCCCATATACCGATAATCCTGACATCGGAAGTTTTATGACCCAGCGATTCCCCGTACTCCCTCTCCGCGACATCGTCGTTTTTCCTAACATGGTCGTCCCGCTGTTCGTCGGGCGTGACAAATCGGTGGTTGCTCTCGAACGGGCGATGGCGGGAAATAAGGACATATTCCTCGTGGCGCAGCTCGATCCGGCACAGGACGATCCGGGCCGTGACGATCTTTATGACATGGGTGTGATGGCAAGTGTGGTGCAGCTGCTCAAGCTCCCCGATGGCACCGTACGCGTGTTGGTCGAAGGCGGGAAGCGCGCGACGCTGACGAGCCTCGAAACAGACGATGATTGCCTTGTTTGCACGATCGACCTGGTGGATGACGGCGAAGCAAGCGGAACCGAAACGACCGCCCTGATGCGGACAGTTGTCGATCAGTTCGAGAATTATTCGAAGCTCAACAAGAAGCTGCCTGCCGAAACCGCAGTGCAAATGTCTGAAATCGACGAGCCTTCAAAGCTCGCCGATGCCGTTGCGGCCAATTTGTCGCTTAAAGTCAGCGACAAGCAATCGCTGCTGATGGAGCGCGATCCCGGAAAGCGGCTCGAAATGGTGTTCGCATTCATGGAAGGCGAACTTGGCGTGTTGCAGGTCGAAAAAAAGATCCGCAGCCGCGTCAAGCGCCAGATGGAAAAGACCCAGCGCGAATATTATCTCAATGAACAGTTGAAGGCGATCCAGCGCGAACTCGGAAACGAAGGCGAAGAAGGCGAAACCGACGAGATCGGCGAACTTGCCAAGAAAATCGAGACGATGAAGCTCTCGAAGGAAGCCAAGACGCGCGCCTCGACCGAACTGAAAAAGCTCAAGGCAATGCAGCCCATGTCTGCCGAGGCGACGGTAACGCGCAACTATCTCGACGTGCTGCTCGGGCTGCCTTGGGGCAAGAAATCGAAGCTCAAGAAGGATATTGCCGCCGCGCAAGCGGTGCTCGATGACGATCATTATGCGCTTGAAAAGGTCAAGGACCGGATCGTCGAATATCTCGCAGTGCAGGCGCGGACGAACAAGCTGAAAGGCCCGATCCTGTGCCTCGTTGGCCCTCCGGGTGTCGGCAAGACGTCGCTTGGCCGCAGTATTGCCAAGGCGTGCGGGCGTGAGTTTATCCGCCAGTCGCTGGGCGGCGTGCGTGACGAGGCCGAAATCCGCGGCCATAGGCGCACCTATATCGGGTCGCTGCCGGGCAAGGTCGTGTCGAACCTCAAAAAGGCAGGCACGATGAACCCGCTGTTCCTGCTCGATGAGATCGATAAGCTCGGACAGGATTTCCGCGGCGATCCCGCATCGGCGCTGCTTGAGGTGCTCGATCCCGAACAGAACAGCAAGTTTCAGGATCATTATCTCGAACTCGATATCGATCTTTCGGATGTTATGTTCGTAACGACGGCAAACACATTGAACCTGCCGCAGGCGTTGCTCGACCGGATGGAGATCATCCGGCTCGAAGGCTATACCGAAGACGAAAAGCTCGAGATCGCAAAGCGGCATTTGATTGCCAAGCAAATCGAGGCGCATGGGCTGAAGGCAGGTGAGTTCACGCTTACTGATGAAGGGCTGCGCGCGCTTATCCAGGGCTATACCCGTGAAGCGGGCGTCCGCACGCTCGAGCGGGAGATTGCCAAGCTGGCGCGTAAGGTGCTGCGGCAGATCCTCGAAGGCAAGATTACAGGTGCCACGATCACCCCTGACAATATTGGTGAGTTTGCAGGCGTCCTCAAATATCGCCACGGTCTTTCCGAAGAGGAAAACCAGATCGGCGCTGTGACCGGCCTCGCCTGGACCGAAGTTGGCGGCGAATTGCTGACGATTGAGGCCGTAACCGTAACGGGCAAGGGCGCTGTGCGTTCAACTGGCAAACTCGGCGATGTCATGGGCGAATCGATCCAGGCCGCGCTCAGCTACGTCAAGGCGCGGGCACCGTCTTACGGGATCAAGCCCAGCCTGTTTGCCCGAAAAGACATCCATATTCATTTGCCCGAAGGCGCGGTGCCAAAGGACGGGCCTTCGGCAGGCGTTGGGATGGTGACAGCGATGATTTCAACGTTGACCGGCAATGCGGTGCGCCGCGATGTCGCGATGACTGGTGAAGTGACGCTGCGCGGACGTGTGCTGCCGATCGGCGGGTTGAAGGAAAAGCTGCTCGCGGCATTGCGCGGCGGGATCAAGACGGTGATCATTCCTGCTGAGAATGTGAAGGATCTTGCCGAGATCCCGGCGACGATCACAGGCGGGCTCACCATCATGCCGGTGAGCCATGTCGATGAGGTGCTGGCAATCGCGCTCGTCGATCCGCTCGTCTCGATCGAATGGACCGAGGCGGATGAATTGGCGGCGCAGCCAGTGCCGATTGCGGCGCAACACCCTGATTCACGACCGCACTAGCGATCCGGCATATTCGCTGCGCCGATTTCGGTAGTAGGGTTACCGCTGGTAAATTGTTTTGACAGCGTTGGTGAAATGCGCGTTACTCGCGCCCAGTAAGGCTACGAGTCTTACTGAAAATGATAGGGGGTTGGTTCAATGAACAAGCAGGAGCTTACGACGGCGGTCGCTGACGTTGCGGGCCTGTCGCGCGCAGATGCCAGCAAAGCTGTCGAAGGGGTATTCGATACCATCACAAGAGCGCTGAAAAAGGGAGACGAAGTGCGGCTGGTTGGGTTTGGCAGCTTTTCGGTTTCGCAGCGCAAGGCATCGACAGGGCGTAACCCGCGAACAGGCGAGCCCATGGCGATCAAAGCCTCTTCGCAGCCCAAATTCCGTCCCGGAAAGGGATTGAAGGATGCCGTGAATTGACGTCATTGCCAGCGACGGGGGAAGCCGCTGGACAAGACCGGTGTTTGCGAATTATGGACGATCGAAGCAGGCAAAGGTGCGTCCCTAGCCTGCTTTGTTTTGTAACCGCAATTCGATGCGGCCAGAACGGGCGCGTAGCTCAGCGGTAGAGCACTCCCTTCACACGGGAGGGGTCACAGGTTCAATCCCTGTCGCGCCCACCATGCTAACTCTTTGATTTGGCTCTTAACCTTTATTGATTGGTAAACGCTCTTTTCACAATCAAATCGCTGCGTCATAGTGCCGCCAGACAATGGGAAGAGGGCATTATTGGTGACGGCGCAGTTCCGCTTCCCACGATTTTTCGTAACGACCCCGGGGCCTTGTCCCTATTTGCCCGGCAAACGCGAACGAAAAGTATTCACTGAGCTTTCGGGTATTCATGCCATCGAATTGAATGACGCGTTGGGGAAAATTGGCTTTCGCCGAAGCCAGGGCGTCGCTTATCGCCCATCGTGCCTTGATTGCTCTGCATGCGTTTCAGTACGCGTGCTCAGCCAGCAGTTCGTCCCCACAGCCAGCCAGAAGCGCGCGATCCGTCGTCATGCCGATCTCGAGGTCTCGGCCTGCCGTCCGTGGACAACCGAAGAACAGTTTTCGCTGCTGCGCCGCTATCTCGATGTCCGGCATCCACGCGGCGGCATGGTCGGGATGGATGAAATCGATTTTGCGGACATGGTCGAACAGACCCCTGTAAACAGCTACTTGGTGGAATATCGCGAGCCGATGCAGAATGGCAGGCCGGGGCGCCTCGTTGGCGCCTGCTTGACCGATCAGCAGGCCGACGGGCTATCGATGATCTACAGTTTCTTCGCGCCCGACGATGACCATCGTCAAGGTCTGGGCAATTTCATCATACTTGATCACATCCTGCGTGCAGGCAATGCGGGTTTGCCTTACATTTACCTAGGATATTGGATCAAAGGCGCGTCCAAGATGGAATATAAGACGCGCTACCGCCCGTTGGAACGGCTCGGCCCCGATGGGTGGCGTCCGTTTGTCGAAGATGATGTTGCACCGGCTGGCGTTCCTGCCGTTACGGAGCTGCGCGAACTGGTCAACTGACTCAGCGTTTTCGTCGCGCACGGAAGTCTAATGCCACCGTCACACTGCTGCTGATTTCTTCGGTTCCAGAAAACTGACCTTCGCCGACGTTAAAACTTCGCCGATCGAAACTTGCTGTGCCGCGTGCTGTCGCGTTGTCGCCCTCCACATTGAGCGTGAACGGAAGGCGCAGCGGACGCGATATGCCCTTGATCGTCAGCTTTCCCCGCGCTTCATAGCGATTGCCTCCCAGCTTCCTTATGTCACGCGAAGAAAAGCTGGCGCGTGGGTAAGCGGACGTCGCAAAGAAATCGCTGCCAATGAGCATTCCGTCGCGTTCGCTGTCGCCGCTGCCAACCGAGGCGAGATCGATCGTGGCGGCAATCCGCCCGTCAGCCGTATTTTCGGGATCGAGCTCGATCTCGGCGCTCCAGCGCGTGAAGCGACCGTTGACCCGCTGTCCGCTCACGTCGAGCGCAAAGCCGAGCGTGCCTCCGGGCATGACGATCCAGTTACGGCTTGCCGCAGGAGGTTCATCGCCTTCTTGCTCGTCGGTCAGCGCGGC
Source organism: Sphingomonadales bacterium (assembly GCA_031414835.1). GTDB lineage: Bacteria > Pseudomonadota > Alphaproteobacteria > Sphingomonadales > Sphingomonadaceae > Aquisediminimonas. Next base: position 5,354 of record JANOQL010000233.1, read on the forward strand.
GCTTTCATTGCCCTCGGCAACGGGGATGGGCGCAGTCACATTCTCGATGACGGCGGGTGGCGGTACGATTGCGGTCGGCACGACCTTTGGCGGCGCGGCCCCGACGCCTGCGAGCGTTTCAGCCACCGGCACAAACCGCCCGAGCGCAAATGCCGCAGCCAGCGTTCCAAAAAGCAGCGCAATCGTGCCGAGCCCGGCCTTGCGCACCGGCACGATCCGCTCGACCAGCGCATGGTTGAGCAGCCATTGATGCCGCACTGCCCCTGCGACATGCAGCGCAAGCAGGATCGGGATGCCGGGCAAAGCCAGCAACTTGTGCACCTCTTCGGATATCTCGTGGATGGCAGCGCCCGATACTGGCAGATTGGGCAGCGGGATGATGTTATAAAGCAGTGTCGGGATTTTGGTCTTCGCAGTCGAGACGAGCAGCCAGCCGGTCATCGGTGCGCCGATCATAATCACATAGAATAGCCAGTGGACCGCATTGGCGAGCAGATGCGTCGGGCCGCCCGAAACGGGGGCAGGGCGAGTGCCCCAGATGCGTAACGCCAGCCGCCACAGGCTCAGCGCCAGGATCGTGATCCCAATCGATTTATGCAACTGAAACACCGTGAACAGCGCTTCTCCGCGCGGCAGGACTTCGGTGCGTATGCCTAACCCAAGATTGTAAAGGAGCAGCAGCGCAACGATCCAGTGGAGCGACATGGCGATACGCGAATAGCGGATGGTGGGATTGGTCATCGTATCATCATAACGCGCGTGCTTGACGATGAAAGGGGCAGGCGGCTAGAGCAAAACGTCGCGACACCGATCGCGGGTGTAGCTCAATGGTAGAGCAGAAGCCTTCCAAGCTTACGACGAGGGTTCGATTCCCTTCACCCGCTCCAGCGAAGCGCAGACCAACCTGCCTCGAAATATAAGCACCAATTTTTGCTTGAGCGGCCCAGCGAAACGAGCGGGGGCCGCAGCGCACTCGCGCTTATCAAATATTTACGTGCTGAACAGGTTGCCACTTGACAGCAAATTCCACTTCACCAATAAACGTTATTGCAAGTCGTTATCATATAAATGCGAGTGTCAGACCATGTATGATTTTATTGATCGCGACACTGCCCAGCTCGATCGCGGGGCGCAATTTCTGCTGTGGTCGATGCGAACATGGGTGCAAGCCGCCGAGGCGCGAAATTGTCCCGGACCCAAA
>JANOQL010000234.1:0-1905 GCA_031414835.1 Sphingomonadales bacterium
GTTCGCCGCCTGCCCGAACGGCCCCGCAAGCAGGCGGAATTCGGACAGCTTTTGCGGCAGCGTATCGCCTGTAATCAGCGCATCATCGACGGGGGCCGGAAGCGACGTGCCGAGCGATCCTGCCCATAGTGCAATCGCGGCAAGCGCACGCTTCACTTGATCGCTGCCTCCATCGCCGCCGGCATCACGATTTTAGGCAGCGGCGCAATGTCTGTCCCGCCGCTCAAATCGGCAATTTTCGGATTGGCGGCGGTCGCGCGCGTCGTCGGATCGGTGAGGCCGAGCGTCAGCGCAGGCACCTTGTCCATCACCCGCACATTCTTGCCCGTCCCGTCCCACACCACTTGCGGGATCGATCCGAGCATCGCCTTCAACTGTTCGCCGCCTGTAAATTGCGGCCCCGGCGCAAAGCCCGCGCGGCCATGGATATTGCCCTTGATCATGATGTCCGATCCCAGCGGGTTATAATCCTTGTCATCGAACTTTTGCGCATAGCCGATCAGGAAGATGTTGGTGCTGCCATTGCCGCCGATGATGTTGTTGAACACATGGACGTTGCGGTTGGCCATCACGATAACGCCAGTGCCATTGGGCACGCTCGCGACGATATTGCCCTTGGGTGCGAAATTGGGCGTATCGTTATTCTCGATCCGGTTCTGGAAAATGCGGACATTATGCCCGCCCTTTTGCGGCAGATTGGGCAGATCGAAGATCAATATGCCACCGGTATTGCGCGACGCGACATTGGCATGAACATCGGCATTGAAGCTGTTTTCAATCTCGATCCCCGCCACATTGAATTGCGCGACCGAATTCCGGACGATGATGTTGTTCGACTGGCCGACATAAATGCCCGCATCCGAAGCGCCGATCACATGCACCTTATCGATCAGCACATCCTTCGATTCGACCGGATAAATGCCATAGGCGCCGTTGGTTTCCTTCGGCCCGCCAGTCCATTCGACGCGGAGATCGTAATACACGATCCGGTTCGCGCCCTTCGATTTGATCCCGTCACCCTTGCTGTCCTCAACCCCGAAGCCGCGCAGCACGACGTCATCGGATGTGACCAGCAGCCCTTCGCCCGCACCCTGCTGGCTCTTGAAGCTGAGGATCGTTTTCTTTGGCCCCGCGCCGCGCACTATGACCTTATCGACGTCGAGCGACAGCCCATCGGTCAGATCGAACCGGCCCGGACCGATCGCGATGACATCGCCTGGAAGCGCCTCAATCAGCGCGCCCTGTAATCGTTCCTGCGCATTCGCACCCGCAGGAATGTTGATCGTTTTGGCAAAGGCCGGGGCGGACAGCGCGCAAAATGTGGCGGCCAGCACAAATGGGATTGGCTTCATCCGCCAACTAAAGCACTTGAGACCCGATTAGCCAAGTGAGGATTCGCATGATCACCCGCGTTGCCCTGTTGCTTACGATATTCATCGCCGCGCCTGCGCTCGCAGTTCCCGCGCCGATCACCGGCCAATGGATCCCGCCTGAAAAAGACAGTGTGGTCGAAATTTCGCCCTGCGGCGGTCAGATGTGCGGAAGGATCGTCAGGATTACAGCGCCGACGCCAAAAGGCCCGCCAGTCGATGAATTCAACCCCAACCCCGCACTGCGCAAACGCCCAATCCTCGGAATGGCGTTTCTGTCAGGCTTCATTGCCAATGGCGCGAACTGGAAAGGCAGCATCTACGATCCGCGCGCGGGCAAGACCTACAAGTCATTCCTGCAAATGCAGAAAGACGGACGGTTGAAGGTGCAGGGCTGCGTCGGCCCGTTCTGCCGCTCGATGTACTGGACCAGGGCGCGGTAGGATCCGCCTGGTTCTAACGTCCCAGCGGCAACCAAAATCCGCTCATGTCGAGCGAAGTCGAGACACATGGGCGCGCTCCAATGTGTCTCGAC
>JANOQL010000235.1:0-2985 GCA_031414835.1 Sphingomonadales bacterium
GGTGTATTTCGAAGCGATTGCGCAAGCCATCCGGCAGGGCAAACAGACGCTGATCCTGCTTCCCGAAATCGCGCTCACCGAACCGTTCCTCAAACGCTTCGTCGCGCGGTTCGGCCATGCGCCTGTCGCGTGGCATTCGGATCTGCGCCAGTCACAACGACGGCGGGCGTGGCGCGCAATTGCGAGCGGCGAAGCACTTGTGACGGTCGGCGCGCGGTCGGCGCTGTTCCTGCCGTATCGCAATCTTGGCCTCATCATCGTCGATGAAGCGCATGAAGCGAGCTTTAAGCAGGAAGAGGGCGTCCAGTATCACGCGCGCGATTGTGCGGTGATGCGCGGATCGTTCGAAGCTGTGCCGGTAGTGCTGGCGACCGCGACGCCCGCAATCGAAACGCAGCAGCAGGTGGCGCAGGGGCGGTATCGCGAAATCGGGCTGCCGGGGCGTTATGGGGCCGCCGAAATGCCCGAAATCGCGGCGCTCGACCTGCTTGCCGATCCGCCCGAGCGTGGGCGGTGGCTCGCGCCGAAACTGGTCGAGGCGATGGCCGAGACGCTGGCCAAGGGCGAACAATCGCTGCTGTTCCTTAACCGGCGCGGCTTTGCCCCGCTGACGTTGTGCCGCCATTGCGGGCATCGATTCAACTGCCCCAATTGCACCGCGTGGATGGTCGAGCACCGTCTGCTCAGCCGCCTCCAGTGCCATCATTGCGGGCATACCGAACCGCCGCCACGCGTCTGCCCCGAATGCGGAGAGGGTGATTCGCTTGTTGCCTGTGGCCCGGGGGTTGAGCGGATTGCCGATGAGGTCGCGATACTGTTTCCCGATGCCCGCCGTGCCATCGTGACGTCGGATACGCTCTGGTCCCCCGCCAAGGCTGCCGAGTTCGTCGGGCGGATGGAGGCCGGCGAGATCGACATCGTCATCGGCACGCAGTTGATCACCAAGGGCTATCATTTTCCCGAGCTGACGCTGGTGGGCGTCATCGATGCCGATCTGGGGTTGCAGGGCGGCGATTTGCGCGCTGCCGAACGCAGTTTCCAGCAGATCAGCCAGGTTGCCGGGCGGGCAGGGCGTGGGGCAAAGCCGGGGCGAGTGTTCGTCCAGACTCATGCGCCCGACAGCCCCGTGATCCGCGCATTGGTATCAGGCGATGCCGAGGCGTTCTACGCTGCGGAAACCGAATCGCGGCGTGAGGCGCATGTGCCGCCGTTCGGGCGGTTTGCCGCAATCATCGTGTCATCCGAAGACAAGGGTCAGGCCGAGGCGACGGCGCGTGCGATCGGCAAGGCCGCCCCTGCCGACCCCAGCCTCAACGTCTATGGCCCCGCGCCTGCGCCGCTGGCGATGCTGCGCGGTCGGCACCGGTTCCGCCTGCTGGTCCACGCGCCGCGCGCATTCGATGTGCAGGATGCGATCCGGGGCTGGCTCGGCAAAGTCGAACGGCCCAAAAGCGTCCGCGTCGCGGTCGATGTCGACCCCTACAGCTTCGTGTAAACCGCCTTTGCCTGCTCGGTAAGCCAGTCCATCGCCGCCGCCCATGGGCCATGGCCGTGGCTGATCCGCGCGACGCCGAGTTCGGCGAGGCGGGCATGGCGGGGGCCATCGGGATGGATCAAGATATTGACGGGCATTGGTGAGGCTTCGCAGACATATTCGATCAACGCTTCGTCGGTCAGGAACGGCACGAACAGCCCGCGTGCGCCCGCATCGGCATAAGCCCGCGCGCGTTCGAGCAGCGCATCGGCGACGTCGCGATTGTGTTCGGCAGGCGGTGTCAGGATAAATAGATCGGCGCGCGCGTTGACGAACACCCCGCTGGCCGCTGCGGCTGCAATCCGCGCGGCAGCGATGTCGGTCGCAAACAGCTCACGGGTCACCGGATCCTTGTCTTCAAGGTTGATCCCGACCCCCCCGGCATCGACAGCACGCGTCACGGCACGCGTTACATCGGCTGGCGTGTCGCCATAGCCTGCCTCCATGTCGATCGTCACGGGCAAGTCGGTTACAGCGACAATCTCACGCAGATTGCCGAGCACCTTGTCGAGCGGGAAGGTTTCGCCGTCCTTATAGCCACGCGCGCCTGCAACGCCCCAGCTTCCTGTTGCGATGGCTTTGGCACCGGCGTTGGCAACCGCCGTCGCGCTGCCTGCATCCCAGATATTATAAAGGATCAGCGGATTTCCCGGCACATGAAGCGCGGCAAATGCGTCAATACGGTCGGTCATCAGATTTTCTCCCGGTCAAGCAGCGCGCGCTTGCGCTCAAGCCCATAGGCATAACCGCGCAAACTGCCATCTGTGCCAATCACGCGGTGGCACGGGATGAGGACGGCAACGCGGTTGGCACCATTGGCCGTTCCTGCCGCGCGCACCGCGCCCGGCGCGCCGGCCGCTGTCGCAATCTGCGCATAGGTCCGCGTTTCTCCCGGTGGTATTTTTTGAAGTTCGGCCCAGACCGCTTGCTGAAAAGCCGTACCTGCGACATCGAGCGGCAGATCTGGCATGTTGCGCGGATGTTCGACGGCAGCGATTGCACCTGCGATCAGGTCTCGCATGGTGTCGTCAGCGGGCACGAGATCGGCATTGGGAAACCGTGCACGAAGGCCATCACCATCTTCGTCGAACGACAGGCGGCAAATCCCCCTTTCGGTCGCGGCGACCAGCATCGGGCCAAGCGTGGTCATCGCGACCGCCCAACGGATCGTGACGCCCGCCCCACCCTTGCGCCATGCCGACGGGGCCATGCCGAGCGCGCTTTTCGCCTCTGCATAAAAGCGGCTTGGCCCCGAGTAGCCCGCATCGTAAATGGCATCGGCCACGCGGCCGGCGCCGGTCAGCGCATCGCCTGCCCTCTGCCCCCGGAGCGCGCGGGCATAACCAGCAGGCGTCAGCCCGGTATCGCGTTTGAACAGCCTGTGAAAATGATGCGGGGCATAGCCGACAGCCGATGCCAGTGCGTCGAGCGCAAGGCCATCGTCGCTTGCC
>JANOQL010000236.1:0-1936 GCA_031414835.1 Sphingomonadales bacterium
GAGCCCGCCGCCAATCAGATTGCCGAGCAACGCTCCGCCGAAGACAATGACCGCAAAACCGCCGAGCACCTTGGCTGCCAAGCCGCCATAGCCGTTCCACTGTCCGTTTGCCGCTGCGCCAACAGGATGATGGGCGTGTTCGTTGCTGACAGGTGCTGGAGCCTGGGGTGCCAGTGCAGCCGCTGCTGGCGCAGGTGCTGCCGGCGTTGCTGCTGGAGGCGTTGCAGCTGCCGGTGTTGCTGCCACCAGCGCTGCCGCGCCCGCACCTGTGATCGCCGCTGCGGGAATTGCCGCCGCCGTTGCGCTTGATCCGCCAAAAATGCCCAGCTTCCCAAAAGCCTCAGCCAAAAGATAATAGACAGTCACCCGGTTGCGGGTCGTGTCGCCGCTCATCCGCTTGCCGACAGCTGCGATTGCCGCGTCAACATCCGCGTCAGAATCGGTCAAGCCCAGTTTTTTGCGGCAATAATTGTCGCGGACGCGCCCTGTTTCGACGGGATCGGTAAAGGAGACAAGCGACGAATCGCGCTTGCGGAGCGCGATGCCGCAATAGCTTACGATCTTCGCGATAACCTTATCGTCTGCGTCGGCTGCATATTTCTTGACGTCGATTGCCCAATCTTCTGCCATGACCCCTCACTCCTCACTCTTCGCTTGCCGTCTTTTGCGGCCAGCAATGTGGTAGCATCAAAGCCGCGATGCGCAAACTTCTCGTTCCCCCAATCCTTGACGGGCGATGAACGCATCACCATATGCGCGCTGTTGGCAGTCGCATAGCGTGAGTGCCAACGCGATATTTCAATGATTTGAAGAGGAACGCAAAATGGGATTTCGTCCGCTGCATGACCGCGTGCTCGTGCGCCGCATCGAAGCTGAAGAGAAAACAGCTGGGGGAATCATCATTCCCGACACTGCCAAGGAAAAGCCGCAGGAAGGCGAAATCGTCTCGGCAGGCTCAGGCGTCCGCGCCGAGGACGGCAAAATCACGCCGCTCGACGTCAAGGCCGGTGATAAGATCCTGTTCGGCAAATGGTCGGGCACCGAAGTCAAGATCGACGGTGAAGACCTGCTGATCATGAAGGAATCGGATATTCTCGGCGTAATTGCCTGAGATGGGGCTTGACGGCGGCGTGTCGTCAACTTCGTCAACTTCCAGATCGTAACCCCTCAATTCAAGGAGCATCCACATGGCTGCCAAAGAAGTAAAGTTTAACCGCGATGCGCGCGAACGCATCATGCGCGGCGTCGATATTCTCGCCGATGCGGTAAAGGTCACATTGGGCCCCAAGGGCCGCAACGTCGTCATCGACAAGTCGTTCGGCGCGCCACGCATCACCAAGGATGGCGTTACCGTCGCCAAGGAAATCGAACTCAAGGACAAGTTCGAGAATATGGGCGCACAGATGCTGCGCGAAGTTGCGTCGAAGACCAACGACATGGCAGGCGATGGCACCACGACCGCAACGGTGCTGGCACAGGCAATCGTCCGCGAAGGCATGAAGTCGGTTGCCGCTGGCATGAACCCGATGGATTTGAAGCGCGGTATCGATATTGCCGTGCTCAAGGTCGTCGAAGACTTGAAGGGCCGTTCGAAGCCCGTCTCAGGCACGCAGGAAATCGCGCAGGTCGGCATCATTTCGGCCAATGGCGATACCGAAGTCGGAACGCAGATCGCCAAGGCGATGGAGCGCGTTGGCAAGGAAGGCGTGATCACGATCGAAGAAGCCAAGGGGCTCGAGTTCGAACTCGATGTCGTCGAAGGCATGCAGTTCGACCGTGGGTATCTCTCGCCTTACTTCATCACCAACCCAGAGAAGATGCAGGTCGAGCTTGCCGATCCATACATCCTGATCCACGAAAAGAAGCTGTCATCGCTTCAGGCGATGCTGCCGATCCTCGAAGCGGTCGTCCAGTCGGGCCGTCCGCTGCTGATCAT
>JANOQL010000237.1:0-2197 GCA_031414835.1 Sphingomonadales bacterium
CGCCGTGCTGGCATGGGAGGGCGCGACCGACGATGCAGGCCGGATGTCGATCATCATCGTCTACGCGGTCAATTTCGTCTTCCACTTCCTCTGGTCGCCGATTTTCTTCACCGCCAAGCGCCCCGATTGGGCACTGATCGAAGTGCCCTTCCTCTGGGGATCGGTGCTTGCCATGTGCATGGCTTTGCGCGAATTTTCGGTTCTCGCGAGCTGGCTGATCGTGCCCTATCTGGTGTGGGTCAGCTTTGCAGCGGTGCTCAATCTGGCGATCGTGCGGCTGAATGCGCCGTTTGGCGCAGACAAGCCCTCAACAGTGGCTGCCGAATAAGCACACAAACCGACAAATTTCCTCAATGTGCAAAAAAATCTAAAAAAACTTTTGGTCGATGTCGAAATCATCAATCTGCAAACGTCTTAGGGATACCAACCCCTTGGTCGATTGGAGAGACAATGACTTTTGAAACAACCCCACTCTATGCACTGCCCGTAGCAGCGATCTACCTCATCCTGTGGTTCCGCGTGACCGCGATGCGATCGGCCCAAGCCGTATCGGTCGGCGATGGCGGCAATCCCGCGCTGCTCCAGCGCATCCGCCAGCATGGCAATTGCGCCGAATGGAGCTTTTTCATCTTGATCCTGATGATCCTTGCCGAAGGCATGAACGCCCCGGCGTTTTACCTTCACATTTCCGGCAGCCTTTTGCTCATCGGGCGCATCGCGCATCCGTTCGGGCTCAAGATCGACAATGCAGGCCATCCGCTGCGCTATGTCGGCAATGGCACCAACATTCTTGCGTCGCTCAACGCAATGATCTGCCTGGGTGTGAACATCCTCGGCCAGTGAACTGAGCAATTTGAACTGAGCATTTCAACGAAAGGACAAGACGATGCAATATATGATGCTGATGTATAACGATCCCGCACAGGAGCCCGCTTATGGCACGCCTGAGTTCGAAGCGATGATGGCAGGATTCTTTGCGGCGAACGAAAAGATGAAAGAGGCAGGCGTGCTGCGGTCGGGCGAAGGGTTGCAAGGGATCGAAACCGCGACTTCGCTGCGAATCAAATCGGGCAAGGTCGAAACGATGGACGGGCCGTTTGCCGAAACGCGCGAACATCTCGGTGGCTATTATGTCATCGACGTTCCCGATCTCGATACGGCGCTGACCTATGCTGCGATGATCCCGTCTGCGCACTTCGGCACGGTCGAGGTTCGCCCGCTGATGGACTATAACCCAGCAGGATGATGGCATGAGCCAAGCCGCCCCCAAGGCCATTGCGGTGGCCAAGGTTCTCGACGCTGTAATGCGGACAGACCGGGGGCGGCTTTTGGCCGTACTGGCATCCGAGTTGCGCGATCTGGCACTGGCCGAAGAGGCGTTTCAGGATGCAGCGATTTCAGCACTGGCGCATTGGGGGCGGACCGGATTGCCCAATTCGCCTCAAGCATGGCTCCTGACTGTGGCCCGGCGCAAGGCGCTCGACCACTTGCGCAAAATGGGCCGCGATAGCCGCAAGGCGGATGACTATGCGCAGCTGATTGATCGCGAGGATCCCGATCCCGAAGATATCCCTGATGAACGACTGCGTTTGATCTTTACCTGCTGCCATCCGGCGCTCGAACTCAAGTCGCGCGTTGCGCTGACCTTGCGGGGGATTTGCGGGCTGACGACCACCGAAATTGCGCAGGTGTTTCTTGATCAAGAGCCTGCAATGGCGCAGCGGCTGAGCCGTGCGAAATCCAAAATTGCCAGGGCGGGCATAGCGTTCGAAGTCCCATCCGCAGATCGCTGGTCGGATCGCCTCGATGCTGTGCTGACCACAATCTATCTGATTTTCACGACGGGTTATGTTGCCGCCGAAGTTGCGCGGCGCGATCTGTGCCTTGAGGCCGAATATCTGATGCGGCTCATCGATCAGCTTCGTCCCGATGACCCCGAAATCGAAGGCGCACTGGCGATGATGCTGCTCACCAGTGCACGACAGGCCGCGCGGGTTGCGGATAATGGTGCCAGCCTGCCTCCAGCCGAACAGGATCGCACCCTTTGGGATCAGGCGCGCCTGTTCGAAGGCCGCGCGCTTCTGGCACGCGCGATGAACCGCCGGAAATCCGGCCCTTTCCAGATCAAGGCGGCGATCTCCGATTGCCAGATGGCCGATGGCGGGCCTGACTGGCCGCAAATTGCGGCACTATATGC
>JANOQL010000238.1:0-12276 GCA_031414835.1 Sphingomonadales bacterium
CAAAATTGGCAGTATGTCCGTGTTTTCGGCTGCCCCGGTGGCCGCGCCCAAAGCCGCGATCATCGTCATCCCTGAAATCTTCGGCGTGAACGCAGGCATCCGGCAGAAATGCGCCAAATTGGCCGAAGCGGGCTATCTCGCAGTCGCGCCCGATATTTTCTGGCGGTTCGCGCCGGGTGTCGAACTCGATCCCGATGTGCCCGACCAGCTCAACGAGGCGTTCGGCTATTTCCAGCAATATGACGCCAATGACGGCGTGAACGATATCGAAGGCGTCATCAAACATCTTCACGGAGAGGGCATCGCGAAGGTCGGCGCGGTCGGCTACTGCCTCGGCGGGCGGCTCGCCTATATGGCCGCGTGCCGCACCGATATCAGCGCGTCGGTTGGCTATTATGGCGTGATGATCGACCAGATGATCGACGAAAGCCACGCGATCGCGCACCCGTTGATGCTCCATATCCCCACCAACGATCACTTCGTCGGGCCAGAAGCACAGGCGGCGATCCATGCCGGACTCGATGATCATCCCAAGGTGACGCTCCACGATTATGAAGGCCTCGATCACGGCTTTGCCGCAGAAATGGGCAACCGCAGGGATGAGGCCGGGGCACAGCTCGCCGATTCGCGGACGGCGGCGTTTTTCGCCGAGCATTTGGGTTGTTGACTCGTTCGCAGCGCCGTATCATTTATGTTCCATGAGTATAGAAGCGACACCAAGCAGGGAACCCGTTTCATTCGAGAGGCTCAAACAAACAAACGAACATGGCGCTGAATTCTGGAGCGCGCGCGATCTCCAATCTGTATTGGGATATGCCCAGTGGAGACGATTTGAAGACGCTATCAAACGCGCCATGACCTCGTGCCAACAGTCGGGGAACGAAACGGGACACCATTTTGCCGGCGCCGGCAAAATGGTCGACCTCGGTTCCGGCAGCATTCGAGATCTGGAAGATTTCCACCTTTCGCGGTTCGCTTGCTATCTGATTGCGCAGAATGGCGATCCTCGGAAGGCGCAAATTGCCAACGCACAAAAATATTTTGCCATACAGACAAGACGACAAGAGCTTTCGGATGAAATGGCTGCCGACGTCGAACGGCTTGAATTGCGAAAGCAAACCGCCGTCGAATTCAAACAGCTTTCAGGTGCAGCACGCACTGCGGGTGTTCAGGATCGGATGTTCGGGGTCTTTCATGATGCTGGCTACAAGGGTCTTTATGGCGGGCGTGGCGTCGATGCGATCCGGTCTTTCAAGGGCATTCCACCAGATGAAAGCCTGCTCGACCGCATGAACGCCACCGAACTGGCAGCAAATCAGTTTCGGATGACTCAGACCCGCGAGAAATTGGCGCGCGACCAAATCAGATCCCAAGATGGGGCCATTTCAACACACGAGAAAGTCGGACGTGAAGTTCGAAAAGCGATTGCGGAAATCGGAGGAACGCTTCCAGAGGATATTTCACCCGACGAGCACATCAAGCATGTCGAAAAACGGATTAAATCAACGCCGCAGAAGCTGGCGTTACCCGAGGCGGAAGCAACCGGACTGCTCGGGAAAAAGGTTTAACCCGGGTTTAACCCGGACAGCGAACCAACCTACGCTTCTACCCCCCGAACACCGCCATGACCAAACGCCCCACGCCCAACTGGGGATCGACCCAGCCGTCATAGATCATCTTGCCGGCGACATAGACGATCACCGCCATGCCGACCCAGGCAATCCACCGATACCGCTCGATATATTGCGCGATGATATTGGCGGCGATGCCCATCAGCGCGACCGCGAAGATCAGCCCGACGATCATGATTCCGGGATGATCCTTGGCCGCCCCTGCGACCGCGAGGACATTGTCGAGGCTCATCGACACGTCGGCGATGGCCACGGCCCACGCCGCAGCGACAAAGCTTTTCGCAGGCTTGATTCCAGAGTTTTCATCGCCTGCAATTTCAGGAGACCCTGGCGATTCGGTGGCCTCGCTATGCATGATGTCGCGATACATTTTCCACGCGACCCACAGCAGCAGCACGCCGCCTGCAAACACCAGTCCGACAATGCCGAGCAACCACGTGACCATCAGCGCAAAAATCACTCGCAGCACGAGTGCGGCGATCACGCCGATGGCGATCACCTTTTTGCGCTGATCGGCGGGCAGGCCTGCCGCAAGCGCGCCAACAACGATGGCGTTATCGCCTGCCAGAACGATGTCGATGGCCAGAACCTGCAAGAACGCGGTCATGGCAGACGCGGTGCCGATGTTCGAGAAATCCTTGACGATCGCCGCCCAAATTTCGGCGGGGCCGCCCAAACCGGGTGCAGCGGTGGTGGCGGCATCGGCGGCCATCATGACAAGATCGAACATTGCTTCCCCTTTGGACGACGAATTAACCCGCCGTCATCGCTCTTGGTTCCCGTCACAGGCAAAGCCTGCGCTGTCGGTCGATGCTGCGCTTGATTATTGATTCATCGAATCGAAGAAATCGTCGTTGGTCTTCGAATCCTTCATCTTGTCGAGCAGGAATTCCATCGCGTCGATCGTGCCCATCTGCATCAGGATGCGGCGCAGCACCCACATTTTGGTGAGCTTGTCCTTTTCGACGAGCAATTCTTCCTTGCGCGTGCCCGATTTACCGACATCGAGTGCCGGGAAAATCCGCTTGTCGGCCACCTTGCGATCGAGGACAATTTCCGAGTTACCGGTGCCCTTGAATTCTTCGAAGATCACTTCGTCCATCCGACTGCCGGTATCGATCAATGCGGTGGCGATGATCGACAGCGATCCGCCTTCCTCGATGTTCCGCGCTGCGCCGAAAAACCGCTTGGGGCGTTGCAGCGCATTGGCGTCGACGCCGCCGGTCAGCACCTTGCCCGATGACGGCACAACAGTGTTGTAAGCACGCCCCAATCGCGTGATCGAATCGAGCAGGATCACGACATCCTTCTTATGCTCAACCAGCCGCTTGGCCTTTTCGATCACCATTTCGGCCACCTGGACATGGCGTTGCGCTGGCTCATCGAAGGTCGAGGAGATCACCTCGCCCTTCACCGAACGCTGCATGTCAGTGACTTCCTCGGGCCGTTCATCGACGAGCAGGACGATCAGGAACACCTCTGGGTGATTGTCGGTAATCGCTTTGGCAATGTTCTGAAGCAGCACTGTCTTGCCGGTGCGCGGCGGGGCCACAATCAATGCGCGCTGGCCTTTGCCCTGCGGCGAGATGATGTCGATCACGCGGGCCGACTTGTCCTTGACCGTCGGATCATCGGGATCGAGCGTCAGCTTGGAATCAGGATAAAGCGGCGTCAGATTATCGAAATTAACGCGGTGACGCACGACATCGGGATCATCATAATTGATCGTCTTGATCATTGTCAGCGCAAAATAGCGTTCGCCATCCTTGGGGCCGCGAATTTCGCCTTCGACAGTATCGCCGGTGCGGAGGCCGAATTTGCGAACCATGTTGGGCGAGACATAAATATCGTCAGGCCCGGCAAGATAATTGCTTTCGGGCGAGCGCAAGAAGCCAAAACCATCCTGCAGCACTTCGATCGTGCCCTGGCCGGTAATGATCTGGCCATTTTCGGCCTCGACCTTGAGGATGGCGAACATCAGATCCTGTTTGCGCAACGTCGATGCGCCTTCGACGCCTAGCGTTTCGGCCATTTCGACGAGTTCCGCCGGGGTTTTCTTTTTAAGTTCTTTGAGATGCATTTTGAGTGTCCACAATGGGAGTTGGGAAGAACCCGCGTGCGGCGTTTCGACGATGGTTTTTCATATGGTCGAATGCGCTGCAGAATGGCACGAATGGCCCAGCGGTCATCATTTCAAATAAATAGCCGCCTTGGCTGTGTCAACCCGTCAGCCGAATTGACCTGTCAAAATGGCTTCACGACAACAAGGATCACGATGATGGCCGCTGCGACGCCTGGCACTTCATTGGCCATGCGCAACTGGCGATTGGTAAGCCGTGCTTCGCCTGCGGCAAGACGGCGGGCATAACCGATCATCCAGCCATGATAGCCAGCAAGCCCCAGCACAGCTGCAAGCTTTGCCAGAAACCAGCCTTCGAACGCAGCCCCCAGATGCAGCACGAGGATCAACCCAAGCACCCAGACGATGATCATCGCCGGATTGAGGATGATTTTGATCAGTCGCTGTTCGCGATCGACCCATGCCGCGCGTTCGGGCGATCCCGCAGGCGATTCCTGATGATAGACCAGAAACCGTGGCAGCATGAACAGCCCCGCCATCCAGAAAATGACAAATACGATATGCGCGGCCTGCACCCAAAGATACGCTGCTCCCAGCCAGCCGATCATCACCCGCGCACCCGCTTCAACAGTGCCTCGACATGGGCAATCGGTGCATCGGGAACGATGCCATGGCCCAGATTGAAGATATGCGGGCGATCGGCAAACGCGGCGATGATCTTGTCCACCGCGCGATCGAGCGCAGACCCGCCTGCGACAAGCGCCAAAGGATCGAGATTGCCCTGCACAGGCAAACCGTTCGGCAACATCGCATGCGCCCAGTCGGGATCGACCGTTTCATCGAGCCCCACACCATCGATGCCGGTTTCGCGGACATAATCGATCAGCTTGGCCCCCGCGCCTTTGGGAAAACCGATAATTTTCAGATCAGGGCAGCGTGCACGAAGCCGCGAAACGATGGCCGTATTCGGCGCGATCACCCATTGATCAAACTGTTCGGGTGAGAGGCTACCTGCCCAGCTATCGAACAACTGGACTGCCTCAACGCCTGCTGCGGCTTGTCCTGCAAGATACTCGACCGTCAGTTCGATGATCGCATCGATCATCAGCTGAAATGCGGCCGGATCGCGATATGCCAGCCGCCGCGCCGGGCTTTGATCCTTCGAACCCTGCCCCGCCACCATATAGGTTGCCACGGTCCACGGGCTGCCGGCAAACCCCAGCATCGTCACATACGGCGGCAGATCGGCAACCACGCGTCGGACGGTTTCATAGACGGGATCGAGCCGGGAATGGGCGGCTTCAAGCCCTGCCAGCGCGGCATCGATCAGCGGAGGTGCGAGCCGCGGGCCTTCGCCTTCTTCGAACCACAGTTTCTGCCCCATGGCATGGGGAATGACGAGGATATCCGAAAACAGGATTGCGCCATCGAAACCGAACCGGCGGATCGGCTGAAGCGTGACTTCGGCCGCAGACACCGGATCGTAGCACAGCTCGAGGAACCCACCCTTGGTCGCCCGGAGCGCACGATATTCAGGCAAATACCGTCCCGCCTGACGCATCAGCCAGATCGGTGGGATTTCGGGTTTGTCGCCTGCAAGAACTCGCAGGATCGGCTTGGTCGGTCCAGTCATCGCATTCCCTCTATCTCTATAAAAAAGAATCTTAAAGGATGTTGATAGCTGTTGGCTGGCAGATCACGGGAATTCCTGACACTCTCTCTTTCATCCCCCGGATACAGACTTCAAGATTCCGGTAACGATTGGGGTTTCTATGCCCGTTGTCCACAGAGCGGGAAAACACAGTCCTTTGGCGCCGATAGCTGTGGAACAATCATGTGCAAAACTCCCGGAATCGGGCATCGGGAATTGCCAAGTGCTTGTTCGTGTCGCATTCCCCTAGGTTATGCACAGGCTCGATCCTGCCGATTGATGCGGCTCCATCTTCACCTTCTCTCCGATTCGACCGGCGAAACGCTCGAAACGATCGCAAAATCGGCGTTGGCGCTCTTCGATGGCGTTGAAACCGTCAAGCATTTCTGGCCGATGGTGCGCACCGAAGGCCATCTTGAGCGGACATTGTCCGATATCGCTGCCAACCCGGGCCTCGTGTTGTTCACGCTGGTCAGCGGGGAAATGCGCACCAAGCTCGAAACGCGTTGCCTGACGCTGGGTCTGCCTTTTGTTGCCGTGCTCGATCCTGTCGTCGATGCCTTGTCATCGGTGCTTGGTCAAACTGCCAAGGCAAGGCGGGGATTTCAGCACAGCCTCGACGCTGCGTATTTTGGGCGCGTCGAAGCCATCCAGTTCACGATCGCGCATGATGATGGAATTGCGTCCGAAGATTGGGAAGAGGCCGACATTGTGCTCGCGGGTGTGTCGCGCTCGTCGAAAACGCCAACCGCAATCTATCTCGCCAATCGCGGGTATAAAACTGCGAACATCCCGATCGTCATCGAATCGCCACCGCCTACGGCGCTGTTTCATCTCAAAAACCCGATCGTCGTCGGGCTTGTGACCAATCCCGAACGGCTGGTGCAGATCAGGCGCAACCGGCTGCTTTCGCTGAACCAGACGCCCGATACCGACTATGTCGATCTTGAAGCTGTCGGGCGCGAGACGGCCTATGCACGGCGGTTGTTTGCCGACAATCAATGGCCCGTGATCGATGTGACGCGCCGTTCGATCGAAGAAGCGGCGGCTGCGATCATCAACCTCTATAATGCGCGCAAGGGCGAAGCGGCGTGAAGGCACCGCTGATCCTGGCATCGCAAAGTGCGTCGCGACGCGCCATGCTCGATGCAGCAGGCGTGGTTTATGAGGCTGTGCCAGCGCATCTCGACGAAGCGGCAATGACTGCCCGGATGGTCGAGTCTGGCGAAGAGCCGCGAGAGATCGGCCGCGCGCTTGCGCATGCCAAGGCACAATCGGTGTCCGCACACTATCCCGGACGCTGGGTCGTTGGCAGCGATTCGATGGTATCTGTTGATCGCACGCTGTTCGACAAGCCGCGCTCCCGCGATGAAGCGGCAGAGCATTTGCGCCAATTTTCGGGCAAAGTGATTGTTCTCGACAGTTCGGTGTCACTGGTCCGCGATGGCGAAATTGTCGATTGGGCGAGCGATGATGCCCATCTCGAAGTACGCGCGCTGAGCGACGCTTTTATCGAGTCTTACCTCGATGCCGAATGGCCGGCAATTGCGGCGTGTGTCGGCTGTTTCCGGATCGAGGGCCGCGGGGTTCAGCTGTTCGAATCGATTGTCGGATGTCACTTCACGATCCTCGGGATGCCGTTGTTGCCGCTACTTGGCATGTTGCGCAAACTCGGGATGAGCGTGGCATGACAAAGCCTTACGCCGAAGTGATCGGCGATCCGATCGCGCATTCGAAATCGCCGCTGATCCATAGGTTCTGGTTGGCCAAACTCGGGATCGACGCCGATTATCGCGCGACGCATGTCCGGCCAGATACGCTGGGCGACTTTATTGCGCAAAGGCGCGACGATGCAGACTGGCGGGGCTGCAATGTGACGATCCCGCACAAAATTGCCGTGCTCGATCATATTGCCGATCCCGGTGGCGTTCGTGACAGCATCGGCGCCGCCAACACTGTGTTCCGCAGCGAAGATGGCTGGGCGGCGACCAACACCGATGCTGCAGGATTCTATGCGCCGATTGCCGACGTGCCGTTGGAAGGCGCGCCGGTGGCCGTAATCGGCAGCGGCGGTGCGGCGATGGCTGTGCTGTTTGCGCTGTCACGTGCCAATGTTGGCCCTGTCACGCTGCTGGCGCGAAATGCGTTGAAGGGGGCAGGCTTGCTCTCGCGCTTCGGCCTGAGGGGCGATGTCAAGCCGTTGACCGCAACACTTCCGCCCGTGGCACTGCTGGTCAATGCGTCATCGCTCGGGATGATCGGGCAACCGGCACTCGATCTCGATCTTGCACCGCTTACCGCCGATGCCATCGTCTACGATCTGGTCTACGCTCCATTCGAAACGCTGCTGCTGGCAGCAGCAGACGCTCGTGGGCTCGCAACTGTCGATGGCCTTGAGATGCTGATCGGGCAGGCAGCGTTGGCGTTCGAACTTTTCTTCCGCTCCGCCCCGCCGCGCGATGACGACGCCGAACTTCGCGAATTGCTGCTGGCATGATTGTCATCGGCCTGACAGGATCGATCGGGATGGGCAAATCGGCGGTGTCTGCGATGTTCGCAGCGGCGAATGTGCCGGTATTTTGTGCCGATGCCGAAGTGCACCGGCTTCAAGCCGCTGGCGGCGCGCTATTGCCTGTGATCGAGGCGCGCTTTCCGGGCAGCACCTCGTCACATGGGGTCGATCGGCAAAAACTCGGGTCCATGGTTTTGGGCAAACCCGCCGAAATCCGGGCATTGGAAGCAATCATCCATCCTGCGGTTCACCGCTCGCGCAAGACATGGCTCAGGCGCTATCGTTCGCGCCCGATTGTGCTGCTCGATATTCCGCTGCTGCTCGAAAAGGCGAAACCGGGAAAAGACATTCGCGGCATAGACCTTGTCGTTGTGGTCTCGGCACCAGGCTGGATGCAGGCGAAGCGTGTCCTGAAGCGCCAGGGGATGACGCAGGCGCGGCTGGCGCACATCCGGAAGCTCCAGCGGCCCGATCGCGAGAAGCGCGCGCGCGCCGATCATGTCATCGAAACAGGACGTCCGATGGTCGAAACACGTGCGCAGGTGATGGCGCTGATCGCTTGCCTTCGCGGTTCAATGCGCAGATAACTGCGCCATGCGGGAAATCGTCTTCGATACCGAAACCACAGGTCTCAACCCGCTGACAGGCGACCGGATGGTCGAGATCGGCTGTGTCGAACTCGTCAATCGCGTGGTCACGGGCAATCATTTTCACGCCTATTTCAATCCCGAACGCCCGATGGATCCGGTTGCAGAATCGATCCACGGGCTGTCCGAAGCCTTTTTGTCGTCGAAACCGCTTTTCGAGGATCAGGTCGAAGATTTGATCGATTTTCTGGGCGATGCGCCGCTTGTGGCGCACAACGCGCGGTTCGACTTCTCGTTTCTTAATCACGAGATGGGTCAATGCGGGCGGCTGAGCATTTCAGAAGCGCGGATGATCGACACGCTTCAGCTCGCGCGCCAGCGGCATCCCGGTGCAAAGCACAGTCTCGATGCGCTGTGCACGCGCTTCGGGATCGATCGCAGCCACCGGATCAAACATGGCGCGCTGCTCGATGCCGAACTCCTCGCGCAGGTCTATATCGAACTCACTGGCGGGCGGCAGATCGGGCTTGGGCTGGCAACCGACCTTGTGCCATCGCCATCATCCGCCATGGCAACGTCATCGTCGGGGCCAGGCACAGGATTTCGCCGCGCGCGCGTCTTTGCGGCATTGCCCGAAGAGCTGGCGCGGCACAGCGCGTTTCTTGCCAAGTTGAAAGACCCTATCTGGCGTTTGGGGGAACACGAAACGCCAATCCCCGCGACGGTGGTGGCGATTGACGTTGAATCGGACGCCGCCTAAGCGCCCTCGCGATTTCAGGTCTGGAGGATCGATGGATATCCGCGTTTCAGGGCATCAAGTCGATACTGGTGATGCACTTCGCAGCCATGTCGACGGCCGATTGCAAGGGTTGGCAGCCAAGTATTTTTCGCGTGCGCTTTCGGCGCATGTGACCTTTGGGAAGGGGCCGCACGATCACGGCTTTGGGTGCGACATTATTGCGCATGTGATGCAGGGCGTCGTTCTCAAAGGTTCCGGGTCTGCGGCCACTGCCCATCACGCATTCGACGGCGCAGCTGACAAGATCGAGCGTCAGTTGCGGCGCTACAAGCACCGGCTGAAGGACAGGCAGGCGGTTTCGATCGATGCCATGCCTGTGATCGACAATGCAGGCTATACTGTTTTCGAAGCTGTCGAGTTCGAAGCAGGCGAAGATGTGGAACCGATCAGCGATGCGCCGGTTATCGTTGCCGAAACGCGGGTCGATGTGCCTGATGCGACGGTGTCCGATGCCGTCATGATGCTCGATTTGCGCAACACCACTGCATTGTTGTTCCGGAACAGCAGCAGCGGCATATTCAATATGGTCTACCGCCGCACCGATGGCACCATCGGTTGGGTCGAGCCGCAATAGATACAGGTCGCATGAGAATTCGATGTCGGGTGCGCGCCTGTTTGGCGCCGCGCCGGCCTTTAGTGATTGGAATGAAATGCTGGGTGAATTGATCGCAGCCGATGCCGTTGACGCACGGCTGAATGTCGCAGGCAAGAAAGCGCTGTTTGCGCATTTCGGCGCGGTGGCTGAACGCACACACGGCGTTGGTGCGGCGTTGGTTGTTGAACGGCTGACCGAGCGTGAGCGGCTCGGCTCGACCGGCTTTGGCAAGGGCGTTGCGATTCCGCACGGCAAGATCGATGGCCTCGATCGCATCGTAGCGATGTTCGCCCGGCTCGATCCCGCGATCGATTTTGCCGCGATCGACGATCTTCCGGTCGATCTTGTCTTCTGCCTGTTGTCTCCGCCCGATGCAGGCGCTGCACATCTGAAAGCGCTGGCACAGGTCAGTCGCTGTCTGCGCGAACAGGATTTTGTCGCCAAGCTGCGCGGCGCCGGGCCCGATGAAGCGGTGCTCGCGCTGCTCGACGTGCGTCAGGATGCGGCCAATGCCGCCTGACAGCGGATCGAGCGCACATTTCCGCGCGCTCGAATCGCTTTATGCCCATGCCGCGATCAACCGGCTGTTTCCGTCGCGGCTGACGATCGCCAGCGACGGGGTGGCGCGGATCGATGCGACGCTTGGCACAGACTTGCTTCATGCAGGGGGGGCCATCCACGGCACATCGTATTTCAAGATGCTCGACGATGCCGCATTTTATGCGGCCAACAGCCTTGTGACCGACCGGTTTCTGCTGACAACCTCGTTCAACCTGTTTTTCACGCGCCCCCTCCAAACAGGGCCAGTGATCGCCGAAGGGCGCTGGGTCTCGGGCCGCAAGCGGGTGTTTGTTGCCGAAGCGAGGCTCATCGGGCCTGATGGGGACGAAGTCGGGCGCGGCACAGGCACGTTCATGCGATCCGCCTTTCCGCTATCGACGTTGGCCGGATATTCTGCAGGTGGGGAATGACCAGCGGACTTTCGGCCAAGGTCGCGGCCAGCGCGCTGATGCGACTCGCACAGGCGCAAGGTGGCTTCGCTGCGGTGGCCATCAAGGGCGATCCCAACGCAGGCCAGTTGTTGCTGACCATTCTTGAAAAAGGGCAGTTTTTCGGGCTTTTCGAGCGGCAGCTTGGTGCAGATCTTCAGTACGCGTGGCAACCCTGCGGCCCGCAAGACGTTGAAAACATTGCAGAAGTTACAGCATATCAGGAGCGTCGCCGGAATCGTGATCCCGATCTTTGGGTGATCGAACTGGATGTCCCGGTTGCAACACAACTCATCGCGGAACTGTCCGCAATCGGTTGACTGTGTTGCAACGCACAATCACTGGCAACGCATTGGAAACGCGTGGCCGCATCCTTTTGATCCGAACAGGGGAATTGTCCGGATTGGCAAAAAAGGGTGCGAACGCAGACAGGGGCGAGTTTTCGGCAGTCCAGACGATCAGATCGATGATCGCCCGACAGCCAAAAAACAGACCACTGCATAGTCAAATGGTTACATGTCTCGATTGTTCCGTGCCGCATCTGCAGCGGCTTTTGTTTTTGTCTGCGCTGGTTTGACTGGCGTGATGGGCACCACCGCATGGGGTGCCGCCGATATCGTTGAAGCCCGTCAAACGACATTGCTTCCTGAATCGATTTACGATTCGGCGGCCCGCGAGGGTGAAACGCCGGTCGATTATACCATCCTTCCTGAACCAGTTGAGCAGTCCGAAGCGGAACGCCCTGCGCGCAGTTCGCTGATCGCACTCGTGGCCGATCGGGCCGGAGACGCACCCCGCACTGCGCAGGAAGAGTGCCTCGCCGGTGCGATCTATTTCGAATCGAAAGGCGAATCGCTCGAAGGTCAGCTCGCGGTTGCCAAAGTGATCATCAATCGCGCCAGTTCGGGGCGGTTTGCATCGAGCTTGTGCGGCGTCGTGTTTCAACCGGGACAATTTTCGTTCGTCCGTGGTGGAAACATGCCCGCGATTGCGAAAAGCAGCCGCCATTGGTCGAACGCCGTCGCTATTGCGCAGATCGCTCGCGATGAGTTGTGGCAAAGCGCTGCGCCCAAAGCGCTGTTCTTCCACGCCCGCCACGTGTCCCCCGGTTGGCGGCTGACACGCGTTGCCGCCATCGGTAATCATATCTTCTATCGCTGACCTTCCGTTCCCGTTGCGTTTCGTATAACGCAATCGGGATGGGGCCAGATTGCGATCCTTTGGTGGCAGCAGACGTGGTGCGTGGAGTCGCGAGACTTTTCTTGCGGCACGATCTGGTCGCGCTCGCCGAAGTGCCGCTGGGCAATGGCCGTCGCGCCGATCTGATGGCGCTCTCAGCCAAAGGCGAGGTGGTCATCGTCGAGATCAAATGTTCGCGCGCTGATTTGTTAGGCGATGGCAAGTGGCCCGAATATCTGGGCCATTGCGACCG
>JANOQL010000239.1:0-6674 GCA_031414835.1 Sphingomonadales bacterium
TGCCGCAACGCGCGCGCCAAAGCCTTGTAACAGCTTTCAACGATATGGTGGTTGTTCGAGCCATAAAGGTTCTCGACGTGCAGCGTAATCCCCGCCGCAGTCGCAAAGCTGTGGAACCAATGTTCAATCAACTCGGTGTCCCATTCGCCTAAGCGAGGCATTGAAAGCGCGACCTTCCAAACAAAATAGGGCCGTCCTGAAATATCGAGCGCACAGCGCGTCAGCGTTTCATCCATCGGCGCATAGGCGGTGCCATAGCGGGCGATCCCGCGCTTTTCGCCCAATGCCTGCTTGACCGCCTCGCCGATGGCAATCGCAGTGTCTTCAGTGGTGTGGTGCTGATCGACATGAAGATCGCCAACGGTCTTCACATCGAGATCAATCAGCGAATGACGCGACAATTGTTCGAGCATGTGATCAAGGAAGCCGATCCCGGTCGAGACTTGATAAATGCCGCTGCCATCGAGATCGACGCGGACGTCGATGCTCGTCTCATGAGTCTTCCGGCTGATCGTGCCTGTGCGCATGGTCGCGCCGATAGCGGTGCTGGCGCACTCGCGCAACGGCCAGACCGCGCTTGCGCGCAACGGCCAGACTGCGCTTGCGCGCAACGGCTTGACCGGCAAAGCCCCAGCGTTCACCAAGCGCGCATGAGCGAAGACCTGCCCGATAGCCTGATTCCCTATGACGAGATCGTGCAGAACGCATTGCGCGCGGTCGTCGGCAGTGTGCTTGGCGATGTCGCACGGCAGGGGCTGCCAGGCGCGCATCATTTTTACATTACCTTCCGCACGCAGGCTCCTGGGGTAGTGATCCCGCAGCGGCTGATCGAACGGTTCCCCGATGAAATGACGATCGTTATTCAGAATAAATATTGGGATCTCAAGGTCGATGATAAGGGGTTCGAAGTCGGGCTGACGTTCGGCCAGGTGCCTGCGCATTTGTCGATCCCGTTCGATGCGGTGACTGCGTTTGTCGATCCGGCGGTCAATTTCGCGCTCCATTTCCAGGCGCTGGCGGACGATCAGGGCGCTGCTGAACACGAACCTGCCGAAAATGATCCCCCCGCGCCAGTCACCGATGGATCGAATGTGGTTGCGGTGGATTTCGGGAAACGGAAATGATCGTCAGAGCGGCTGGCTGAACCCCGCTTGCCAATCGCGAATCGCGTCGACCGGTGAAACCAGCATTACGATGTTGATCGTGAGGTTGTCGCGGATCACGACAAGCGTGAACAGTTCAAACACGATCCCCAGAGCCAGCGTTGCTTTCCAGCCGAAGCGCGACGCGAACAGGAAACCCGCGATCATCATCGCGCCGTCGCTTGCCGAATTGAGAATCGAGTCGCCCGCATAGCCGACCGCGAGCGTTGCCGCGCGATACCGCTCGATGATGATGGGCGAGTTTTCGGAAATCTCCCACAGCATTTCGACGATTGTCGCGATCCACAGCCGCGCGCCAAGAGGGCGGGTGCGCAGCAGCCAATATCCGGCGGCGAAAAACAGGAACCCGTGGGTGATGTGGCTGAAACTATACCAGTCGGACAGATGCTGACTGTTGCCCGGGCCGTTCACGGTGGCTTCCCACAGCTTGACGCTGCCGCATGTGCAGATCGGCGGCCGGTCCATCGCAAACAGGATCGCCACCGCGACAGCCATCGCGCCGAGTGTCATCCCCCACCAGAACCGGCCTATCCCCATAACGCCGGTCTGGCCGAGCCTATGGCGTGGTGCAACAGTTGAATGCGGGGCTATCGGCGGCAGGCGGGTTATGGCAGCACGATGCCATGAACAGCCGCATCGAAACCGACAGCTTCGGACCCATTGAAGTCCCCGCCGACGCGTATTGGGGGGCACAGACGCAGCGGAGCATTGCCAATTTCCCGTTCGGCGAGCGCGAGCGGATGCCGATTGCGATCATTCACGCACTCGCGATAGTCAAGCTGGCGGCGTCGCGGGTCAACCGGCGGCACGGGCTCGATGCGAAGATTGCCGATGCGATCGAGGCTGCAGCGCAGGAGGTGATCGACGGCAAGCTCGACGATCAGTTCCCGCTGGTCATCTGGCAGACGGGCAGCGGCACGCAGACCAACATGAACGTCAACGAAGTGATCGCAGGCCGCGCCAACGAAATGCTGACCGGTCAGCGCGGCGGCAAGGCGCCGGTGCATCCCAACGATCACGTCAATAGGGGCCAGTCGTCGAATGACAGTTTTCCGACGGCCATGCACATCGCCGTGACAAAGGCACTTGGCCAAATGTCGGGAGCACTCGACGATTTGATACGGGGCTTACAGGATAAGGCGAAACGCTGGTCGCTTATCATAAAGATCGGGCGCACTCATCTTCAGGATGCTACTCCTTTGACACTGGGGCAGGAATTTTCAGGTTATGCCCAGCAGTTGCTTAATGCGATGGGACGAATTTCATTCAGTTCGTTTGGCTTAGTCAGGTTGGCTCAGGGTGCGACCGCAGTGGGCACAGGTCTCAACGCGCCGCCGAACTTTGCCGAGGACTTTGTTGCGGAACTCAATCGGTTGGTCGGTGGAGACAGCGATTTCGAACCTGCCAAGAACAAATTCGAAGCGCTTGCCTCGAATGATGCACTTGTCGAAATGTCTGGCCAACTCAACACCCTCGCCGTCGCGCTCACCAAGATCGCCAACGACATCCGCCTGCTCGGATCGGGCCCGCGCGCGGGGTTGGGCGAATTGATCCTGCCCGAGAATGAGCCGGGCAGCTCGATCATGCCGGGGAAGGTCAACCCTACCCAGTGCGAGATGCTGACGATGGTTGCAGCCCAGGTGATGGGAAACCATGTCGCGATCACCATCGGCGGGATGCAGGGGCATTTGGAGCTCAATGTCTTCAAGCCGCTGATCGCCGCCAACATCCTGCGCTCGATCGATTTGCTCAGCGTCGGCATGGACAGTTTCGCCAAAAACTGCGTCGAGGGATTGCAGGCCAACGAGCCGCGCATCGCCGAACTGGTCGGGCGCTCACTGATGCTCGTCACAGCACTTGCTCCGGTGATCGGGTATGACAATGCCGCCAAGATCGCCAAACATGCGCACCAGAATGATCTGACACTTCGCGAGGCTGCACTGGCGCTCGGGCTGGTCGATGCCGAGACATTCGACCAGGTGGTGCGGCCCGAAGCGATGCTGGGGCCAACACAAAGCTGAAACGCGGCAAGGTCCACCACTGCCTTGCGCGCACCGCCGCCGCATCGCATACCCCCGCCATTGCACAGCTTCAGGGACAACGAACATGATCGCACTCGACCGTCGCCATATGATGGGCAGCACGCTGGCCGCCGCCGCCCTTGCCACGCCCGCAGGTGCCGCAGTTTCAAAGGTCAGCGCTGCGCCAGCGCCGCGGATGAAGGCGCTGCTCGATCGGTTTGCCGATGAACTGTTGCGGCTGACACCTGAAACCGCGACCTCGCTCGGGCTCGACACTGGCGCGCGGGCTGCCCTTAAATCGCAATTTGCCGACGGCACGCCTGCGGCCGACGCCCGCTGGGCAACGCAATTGGGATCGATGATCACCCGGCTGAAAGCATTGGGCCGCACCGGCCTCTCGCCTGCCGATCAGATCCGCTACGACACCGTGACCTACGCCGCGCAGGCCGGGATCGACGGGCGCAAATTCTTTTACGGCAGTGCGCAAGGCGGATTCTTCGGCGGTGCGGTGCCTTATCCTGTCACGCAGCAGGATGGCGCGATGACCGCGATCCCCGAATTTCTCAATTCGCAGCACCAGATCAAGACCGCCGCCGATGCGGAAAGCTATCTGGCGCGCGTCGCCAAAATGGCGGTGCTGCTCGATCAGGAAAGCGCGCAGATCGCACGCGATGCCGGGCGCGGCGTGATGCCGCCATCGTTCATCGCCAAGGCCGCGCTCGGCCAGCTCGATGAGTTTCGCAAAACGCCGGGTGGCGAACAGGGGCTTGTGACCTCACTGGCCACGCGGACGACGGCGCTTGGGATCAAGGGCGCGTGGGGCGCGAGGGCGACGCAGATGGTGCAGCGGCTGATCTATCCAGCCATCGCGCGCCAGATCGCTGCGCTGACCAAAGCAACGGCAAACGCACCCGATGTGCCCGGCGTCCACCGGCTGCCCGATGGCGAGGCTTATTATGGCTGGGCGTTGAAGCTCGGCACCACGACGATGACGTCTCCGCAAGAGATTCACGCGCTCGGGATCGAACAGAATAAGGCGATCCAGTCACGAATGGATGCGATCCTGAAAGCGCAAGGGCTAACCAAAGGCAGCGTCGGCGAACGTGTGCTCGCGCTGACCAAGGATCCGGCGCAGCTTTATCCCGATACGCCTGCGGGCCGAGAGGCGCTGATCGCTTATTGCAACGATCGTTCGACCGCGCAGCGCGCACTGATGCCGGGGCTGACCAAGATGGACCTGAAGGCGCCGCTGGTCATCAAGCGCGTGCCCGAGGATATTCAGGCGGGCGCGTCATTGGGCTATATGAATTTTGCCAGCCTCGATGGATCGCGGCCTGCGATTTATTACATCAACCTTAAATCGACGACGCTGTGGCCCAAATACCAGCTGTCGACGCTGACCGCGCATGAGGGCATTCCGGGCCACGCATGGCAAGGCGCCTATCTTGCGGAACGCAGCGCCGATATTCCGCTGATTTCGTCGCTGATGGGGTTCAACGCCTTTATCGAAGGCTGGGCGCTTTATTCCGAACAGTTGGTCGATGAGGCGGGGCTGTATGACAAAGACCCGTTCGGGCAGATCGGCTATTTGCAGGCGCAACAGTTCCGCGCGTGCCGGTTGGTGGTCGATACCGGGCTCCACGCGCTGCGCTGGACTCGGGCGCAGGCAATCGCCTTTCTTGTCGAAAACACCGGGCGCGGTGAAAATTCGATGACGAGCGAAGTCGATCGCTATTCGGTCTCTCCGGGGCAGGCGTGCGGTTACAAGATGGGCCACAACGAAATCAATGCACAAAGGGAGCGTGCGAAGGCAGCATTAGGGGCAAAGTTCGATCTGGCAGGCTTCAACGATAGCGTCGTGCAAACCGGCGGTGTGCCGTTGGCGGTGCTCGGAACTGCGGTCGATCAGTGGATGGCGGGCGTGATGGGCTAAAGCCGCGCAATTGACCTCGGCCCCTGCGCGTTGCAAGGGGCCGCGATGGCGGCGGAACCCGATCTTTTCAAATTCAAGCGGCGCGGCATCCTGTTCGTCATTTCCTCGCCCTCGGGCGCAGGCAAATCGACGATTTCGCGAAAGTTGCTCGCATCGGATCAAGGGCTCGAAATGTCGGTATCGGCCACGACGCGTCCGATCCGGCCCGGCGAAGAGGATGGTCGCGACTATCATTTCGTCGATCTCGAAGCCTTTCGCGCGATGGTCGCGTCAGGCGAGTTTCTCGAATGGGCGCATGTCTTCGATCATCGCTACGGCACCCCGCGCGGCCCTGTCGAAGAAGCGCTTGCCGAGGGGCGCGATGTGCTGTTCGATATCGACTGGCAGGGCGCGCAGCAGTTGTATCAACTCGCGGGCGGCGATGTCGTCCGCATCTTCATCTTTCCGCCATCGATGGACGAACTCGACCGCCGCCTGCGCGCGCGCGGGACCGACAGCAATGCCGTCGTCAACGCCCGGATGGCGCGAGCCGCGGCCGAAATCAGCCATTGGGACGGGTATGACTATGTCCTCGTCAACGACGATGTCGAAAGCTGTTTTGCCAAGGTGCAGAACATCCTGATCACCGAACGCCTGAAGCGCAGCCGCCAAACCGGGCTGATCGGCTTTGTGCGGAGTTTGATCAAGACGGCTTAGGGTGGGCACGGTAGGCATCAAAGGGGCCAACATTCATGGACGAAATTCACATTTCAGCTGCAAACTACTTGCAAGTGCTTGCTCGGCACAAGCAGCTTCATCCTGACATTCAGTCTTGGCTTGATATTGTTCCCGAACTTGTTGAAAAATACAAATGGGAGGTGTCGATAGCATTTGTGTTCATGCAGATTGAATCAATGTTCCACAGAGCGCTGCACCGCGGATTAGTGAAGATGCATAAAACTGACTCAGTTTTGACGCAGAAACTACTTGACAGTGAAAACTTGACTCGCGCGAGGCATCATGAACTATTCAAGACGGTGTTTGGTAAGGCACTTCCTGACGCAATCCTTAGACAATTAAAGGATGCCGAGAAATGCAGGAATCGGGCGATTCACGGAAAGAAGATAAGCGAGGCTGAGGCACGTACCTGTTTGATGGCTGCATTCAAATTTATAGATGATTACAATAGATTTGTTGAAAGTATGGCCAAATTCCGTCCTTGCGCTGACGGGCGAGGTTTCAAAGGTGCCGGTAAATCGTTAGGTAAAGACACTAGCCGTTGGGTACTCCGTGGCATGGGCATTCCTTCTCGGAGCGACAAAAATGCGGCAGACGAGGCCGAAAATACATAGGTGACTTCTCCACGGCAAATCGCCGCTACTTCCCGAAACTCCGCGGCGCAGGGGCGACCACCGAAAACCCGGCGGGTGCGATCTGCTGCACTTCCAGTGCGCGTTCGGCGATGCCGTCGCGGCCGAAGCGGAAGGCGCCGTCGATGCCGGTGAAGCCACCGGGGTCTTGCAATGCCGCAACCGGGAATGTCGTGCCGACGCGCCAGTTGGCCGCGATCTTGTTGGT
>JANOQL010000240.1:0-11061 GCA_031414835.1 Sphingomonadales bacterium
TCGCTTCAAAATCGGCATCGGTTTCGCCTGGAAAGCCGACGATGAAATCGCCCGAGATGGCGATGTCGGGGCGAACCGCGCGGACCTTGTCGATGATCGCTTCGTAGCTCGCGGTGGTATGGCTGCGGTTCATGGCTTTCAGAATACGGTCACTGCCCGATTGCACCGGCAGATGGAGGAACGGCATCAGGCTTTGCACGTCGCGGTGCGCCGCGATCAGGCCGTCGGTCATATCATTGGGGTGGCTCGTCATATAGCGGATGCGGCGCAGCCCCGGCAGTGCGTCGAGCGCGGCGATCAGACTGCCCAGATCGTGCCCGGCATCCCTCCACGCATTCACATTTTGCCCGACAAGCGTGATTTCCTTCGCCCCGCCGCCGATCAGCGCGCGTGCTTCTTCGACGATCGCATCGAACGACCGGCTGATTTCGGCCCCGCGCGTATAAGGCACGACGCAATAGGTGCAGAATTTGTCGCAGCCCTCTTGCACAGTCAGGAACGCCGACGGGCCAGACTTGCGGCGGGCGGGAAGCGCATCGAACTTGTCGAGCCCCGGCAGATCGAGCGCGACAGGCTTCGCGCCCTTGCGGGCCTGCTCCACGAGCCCCGGCAATTGGTGATAGGCCTGCGGTCCGACGACAATATCAACATCGCGCGTCCGCCGGATGATCTCAGCCCCTTCGGCCTGCGCGACGCAGCCTGCGACCGCGACCATCGGGCGCGACCCATCGTCGCGCCGCAGCCGCCCGATATCCGAATAGACCTTCTCCGCCGCCTTTTCGCGAATGTGACAGGTGTTGAGCACGACGAGATCGGCCTCAGCCTCACTGCCAGCCGCAACCATGCCTTCGGCGCCGAGCATCTCGGCCATTCGTTCGCCATCATAGACGTTCATCTGGCAGCCGAACGATTTGACGTGGAAAGTGGCGGGGGCGGGACGGGTCATCGAGCGCGATTAGCGATTTCCGCCACTCATTGCGAGTGCCAACCTTCAAGCCCGCCTACATCCCAATGGCGGACTTCGAGCAATTGGGTTAAACCGACTGGATGTCAGATCGCCTCTTCACCATTGTGTGTGATTTTCGCGGTGGCACTTATGTGTCGCAGGTTCACGCATTCGACGAACGGGGCGCGGTTCACGCTTGGGTGCAACTTCTGCAACATGATCGCCCAATTAGCCGATACTCCACGTATCTCGCCAGAAACATCTTGGCGTCAGAAGTGAATAGTAAACCAGTAGCTATCAAAGGCCTTCAAAATGTGTGGTGCACCTCCGCTGTTTGCGGCAATCACCTGATGCTGGCGAACATCATTGGAACAGCCAAAATGACAGACGTAAGCTAATCACAACACTCCTGCCATTCAATCACCCCATTCCCAAAGCCGCCTCAATCTCCGCCCTACTGTGCGCCGCAATTGCCTTCCGATCCGCGAAATCGGCATGGTCGAGCGGTTCGAGGAATTTGAGCGTCGCCACGATCCTTCGTTTCCGGCTCATGACGCGCAGCGCGTTGACGCCCACGCTTTCATCTTCGGTCCACGCAATTTCGGCGGCATCTGCGCCGTAGTCGATGGCAACCGGCTGGATGGTTATGCCTTCGGGCGGCGGGGCGACAGACGCGATCAGCGACGAGCGGAAGGGGAGGAGGTGGGTGCCCGGCCCGGTCGTCCCTTCGGGAAACAGCGCAATCGCCTGGCGGGTGATCAATGCCGCTGCCAGTGCATCACGCTGCACGGCGACATCGAGCTTGTTCTCGCGCGCGACATAGACCGAGTTGTTGAGCGTCGCCATCCAGCCGATCACCGGCCATGGCGCCATATCGCCGCGCGCGACGAACGCGCAGCCGGTGCGGCCCGACAGCACGAGAATGTCGAGCCAGCTGACATGATTGGCGATGTAAAGCACATTGCGCAGGCGGCGCGGGCCTTCGATGCGGATCGTCACACCCGCCGCCCAGGCCGAAAACCGCAGGAACAACCGGCTGAATGGCGAGAAACAGGTGAAGCGCCGGACGAGAAGATGGAATGGCAGCAGGACAATCAGCGCCAGCCCGATCAGTGCCATCCGCGCATAGGCGCGCAAGGCCCCACTAGCGCTTGCGAACACGCCTTCAGTTCGGGCGATCGATTGTGACGCCATAGAGCTCCATGCGGTGATCGACGAGGCGGTATCCCAGCTTTTCGGCGATCAGTTTCTGCAATGCTTCAAGTTCGGGATCGACGAATTCTATCACCTTCCCGGTTTCGACATCGATCAGATGATCGTGATGCGCCTCAGGAGCAGCTTCATACCGCGACCGGCCATCGCCGAAATCATGGCGATCGAGAATGCCCGCCTCTTCGAACAGCCGCACGGTGCGATACACAGTAGCGATCGAAATGCCCGGATCGATTGCCGACGATCGCGCGTGCAACGCTTCGACATCGGGATGATCTTCGGCTTCGGAAAGGACGCGCGCAATCACTTTGCGCTGCTCGGTGATCCGCAGCCCTTTTTCAGCGCACAGCGCCACGACATCGATTGTTCTGGGCATTGTTAGTCTCGCGTCCCGGCCATTGCGCCAATTTAGCCCTTACGCCGGGCAAAGCAATGGCCGGGGCGCCATCTGTTCAGCCTATTTGCGCTTCATGCCCGGCTTGCGGCCCAGCCCGATCTTTTTGGCAAGCGTGCGGCGCTGTTCGGCGTAATTGGGCGCAACCATCGGATAGTCCGCCGCCAGACCCCATTTTGCGCGATAATCGTCGGGCGTCATGCCATAATGCGTCATCAGATGGCGCTTGAGCATCTTCAGTTTCTTTCCATCATCAAGGCACACGATATAATCGGGCTTGATCGATGCGCGGATCGAAACGGCAGGCTCAAGTTTGACTTCGGGGACTGGCGCAGGTCCGCCAAGCTGGATGAGCGCACCGTGCACATTGGCAATCAAAACGGGCAGGTCGGAGACCGCCACCGAATTGTTGCTGACGTGCGCTGCGACAATGTCAGCTGTGAGCGTGATAAAAGTTTCGTTCAGTTCGTTGGAATCGGTCATGTCTCGCTGCTTTCTGTTGTTGTTCTATAGAGTGCCGCTGTTGTGTCGCGGCAGGTTTGCGACCGGCTGGTTCATTACGCTTGCCCATCACCGGGTGCAAGTGTCTGCAATGGCCTGATCTTGCAAATTGAGCGCCATAGTGATCGCATCCGAATACTCACCTGTCGAGCGCCGGTAGTAATTCTTGCGGTGTCCAATTTCGCTAAAACCAAGTTGAGTATAAAACCGACGCGCTCCATTGTCCGCACGCACTTCGACAAAGATCGAATGCACGCCTATCGCACCGACATCGTTGATTAGCGCCAGAATGAGGCCGCGCCCAATTCCGCTTCGCTGGTGGTCGGGATCGACCGCAAGCAGCAGCAATTCGGTCGCATCGAAAACGGTTCTGGAAAGTGCAAAGCCGGCTGGAGAATCGGCTGTGCCAGCAACGTAAATCGCGGTTCCCGGAACGATCATGGCTTCACGCATCTGCGCCAGCGACCATGCTTCGCCAAACGCCGGATCGAAAGCGTTGTGCATCACAGGCATGATGGCAGCGGCCTGCCATGATTCAATGACCCGGACAGCCATCATCGGGTTAAGACCTGGGGCCGGGCGTCCGCACCCCGGCCATAGATCGGGCGCGGCGGACAGTGCGGGATTTCCGCGACATCGATCATAAGGCGCGCGTCGGGATCGCAGTTGCGCGCTTCGCCCCAGCCGCGCAACGCGACGAGTGTTTCGGCTGCATTGCCCAAAACCAGCAGGCGAGACGCGGCATGGCTTGCGTCTTGCGGCGTGAGCGATTGAAGCGGCGATGCTGCAAATCCGCCTGCAAAATCCTGCACGAAGATCTCACCGTGCCCGCCGTCGATTGCAACGCTGACATCCTCGCGCGCAGCGTGCGCTGCGATCAGCGCGAGCGACGGCAGACCGTGCGCAATTGCGCCCCACCCCAGCGCGAGCGCTCGTGCCGCAGCGATTCCGATGCGGACGCCTGTAAAACTGCCTGGTCCGCACCCGACAAGGATGCGGCTTGCAAGCCCACCGTCTGGCAACAGGGCGATCCATGGGATCAACGCTTCGGCATGGCCGCGCCCGATCGTTTCATGGCGCGAACCGATCAATGCGTCGTCATCGAACAGCGCTATCGAGCAGGCCTTGCCCGATGTATCGATGGCAAGCGTCCGCAATTACACGACCGTATTGAAGCGACCGAAGCCGGGTCGCGGCGAACGTTCGAAAATTGTCGCAGGATCGCCAACGCCCAGCGTCGAGATGAAATTCGACTTTACTGTGGTGCCGGCAAAGAACGCTGCATCGACGGCTTCGGGTGAAAATCCCGACATCGCGCCTGTATCGAGCCCGATCGCGCGTGCAGCCATGATGAAATAGGCACCTTGCAGCGATGAATTGCGGAACGCGGTTGCCTCTGCCAGCGCGGCATTCCCGACAAACCAGCTTCGCGCGTCGGTGTGCGGAAAAAGTTCGGGTAGCTGTTCGTAAAACTCCATATCCATCCCGATGATGACGGTGACGGGTGCGCTCAAGATTTTCTCGGCATTGGCAGGCATCGCGCAAGCAGCCAGCTTTGCCTTGGCCTCATCGCTTTGACACCAGACAAGCCGCGCAGGCAGGCAATTGGCCGATGTCGGCCCCATCTTCATCAATTCCCAGATGGCATCCATCTGGTCATGCGTGACGGGCGTATCGGTGTAACCGTTGTAGCTGCGCGCAGTGCGGAAAAGGCGGTCAAGCGCCGCATCATCGAGAATATGTGTCATCCCAGCCGCTCTAGTCGCCGAAATTCAGACGGCAAGCACTTCGGTGACTTCGGGGACGTAGTGCTTGAGCAGCCCTTCGATCCCGTTCTTGAGCGTCGCGGTCGATGACGGGCATCCGGCACACGCGCCTTGCATCTTCAAATAGACAATGCCTTCGCGAAACCCGCGATAGACTATGTCGCCCCCGTCACCAGCCACGGCCGGACGAACGCGGGTTTCGATCAGCTCCTTGATCTGGTCGACGATCTCGGCGTCGGCAGGATCATCGTCGAAATTCGCCTCGGCAGGCACGCTGAAACCAGCCGCCGCAGGTTTGAACAATGGCATTTGCGCAGTGAAATGATCGAGCAGCAAGCTGAGCACTTCGGGCTTAAGATCGCGCCAGTCGGCTCCGGGCCCGGCCGTAACCGACACAAAGCTGTGCCCGAAAAATACACCCGTCACATCGCCGATCGCAAACAGCGCTTCGGCAAGCGGAGAGGCTTCGGCCTCTTCGGGTGTGGCAAAGTCGCGCGTGCCGGTTTCCATCACGATCCGGCCAGGCAGGAATTTGAGCGTCGCCGGGTTGGGCGTGGTTTCGGTTTCGATCAGCATGATCCCCATGTGGGCCATCTGAAGCGCCCAATCAACCATTGTTCTCTTAGGGCACAGCTTGGCCGCGTGAAAGACTCGCTTCGTCGCTCGGTGGGTGTTGCGGCAAGAAGGCGCAGCTAAGCGAGGCCCACATGGTCCGTCTCACCGTCTGCACTCTTCTTCTTGCCGTATCGACTGCGTGTGTTTCGGCACCGCCAGTGGTCCCGCGCGCCGCACCTCGAGCGCCGAAAGTAATTCCGGTGCCGCCCCGGCCCATCCCGTCGCGACCGCTGCCGCCGCTCCGTCCGGTGCAGGTCGTTCCGCCACCGCGCGCCGAGACCAGCGCACCTGCGGCGATAGATCAAGGCATCCGCGCGCTCTGGGCCGCCTATCCCGACCGCGCCGGAATCGCCGTGTTGCGCGACGGTGCGGCGTGGGAAATCGCGCATCGCGGCGGCGAACCGATGCCGCAGCAGAGCGTCTCGAAGCTGTGGGTGGCGATTGCGATCCTGCAAGGCGTCGATGACGGGCGCTGGCGTCTGTCCGACCCCGTGACGGTCAGTGCCAGCGACATCACCGTGTTCAGTCGTGCGGCACAGGCAAAAGTCGGTGCTACCGGCTGGCAGACAAGCGTCGGCGAATTGCTTGGCCTGATGATGACCAAGAGCGACAATACCGCCAACGACGTGTTGTTGCGCCGCGCTGGCGGGCCCGAGGCGATCCGTGCGATGCTGTCTGCCAAGGGGCTGTCGGCAATCCGTTTTGGCGGTGGAGAACATCTGTTGCAGGCCGGCACGGCGGGGCTGGCCTGGCGCGAAGAGTATCGGCGGGGGCAGTCATTTCAGGCGGCGCGCGCGCAATTGTCCGAAGCGACACGTCGTGCGGCTATGGACCGGTATATTTCCAATCCGCCCGATGGCGCTACACCATTGGGGATCGCTCGAGGGCTGTTGCGATTGAAGCGCGGCGAGCTTCTTTCGCCTGCCTCAACCCGGCTGCTGCTCGGGCTGATGGAGGATTCGGTGACCGGCAAAGCGCGGTTGCGCGGCGGCGTGCCCTATAACTGGCAGTTCGCGCACAAGACAGGGACGGGGCAGGATCACGCGGGACGCACGGCAGGCTATAACGATGTCGGACTGATGACCGCGCCCGATGGCAGCACCTACGCTGTCGTTGTGATGATCGCCGAGGCCTATCGCCCGATCGCCGAACGGCAGCAGCTGATGCAGGGGGTCAGTGCCACTGTGGCGGCGAACCATGGGCGGTAGTGAAGAAATAGCCATGGCTTGAGCATGGATTCGATCTGTCCAATGCATCAACGTCTCTGCGCCCTTGGCGATCTCTGCGTCTCTGCGCGAACCCTTGAACCCTTTTCGCGCAGAGCCGCAAAGTGCGCAGAGAACGCTGAGAAGTTTCAAAAGGCATAGCCATCGCCAAGCCTGCACAGCCTTGCTAAGCCCCGGGCAGCATGACCGAACAGCAGCATCTCTATCTTGTCGATGGCTCGGGATATATCTTCCGCGCCTATCACCGCCTGCCCCCGCTCACCAATATCCGCGGCGAACCCGTGGGTGCGGTCTATGGCTATACGACGATGCTCTGGCGGCTCGCCGATGCGCTCCACAAGGCCGACGGGCCGACGCACATGGCGGTGATCCTTGATGCGTCGAGCATCACCTTTCGCAACGCGCTGTATGAAAAATACAAGGCCAATCGCCCGCCGCCACCTGAAGACCTGGTGCCGCAATTCCCGATGATTCGTGACGCGACGCGCGCGTTTTCGCTGCCGTGTATCGAGGAGCAGGGATTGGAGGCAGACGATCTGATCGCGTGCTACACCGAGGCGGCAGTCGCAGCGGGCTGGAAAGTCACGATCGTATCAACCGACAAGGATCTGATGCAGCTGATCGTGCCTGACAAGGTCGACATGCTCGATACGATGAAGAACGAACGGCTGGGGCCGCACGCGGTGATCGAAAAGTTCGGCGTGCCGCCTGAAAAGCTCGGCGAAGTCCTCGCGCTGATGGGTGATAGCGTTGATAACGTCCCCGGCGTTCCGGGGATCGGGCCGAAAACCGCCGCCAAGCTGATCCAGGAATTCGGCGATGTCGAAGCGGTGCTCGCCGCGGCCCCTGAGATGAAGCCTTCGAAAATGCGCGACAATCTGATCGAGCATGCGGAGATGGCGCGTCTAAGCAGGATTCTGGTCGAATTGAAGTGCGATGCGCCGCTGCCGATGGCGCTCGATGAGCTGAAACTGGGGGAAATTCCCGAGCCTCCGCTGCGTGCGTTTCTGGAGGATCATGGGTTCAACTCGCTGCTCAAACGGCTCGGCGGGCCTGCGACGACCGACCGGCAATCGGCGAACCTGATCGCGCAGAAAGCGCGGACGGCGGACGACGCAGTGATTTCGGCCCCGGCGTTTACGACCGGGCCACAGAGTTTCGATCTCGATGCCTATGAGTGCGTCCAGACCGAGGCGGCGCTTGCTGCGTGGATAGAGCGCGCACGGGCTGCGGGGACGGTGGCGTTCGATACTGAGACCGACGGGCTCGACGCCACACAGGCCAATCTGGTCGGCGTGAGCCTGTGCGTTGGCCCCAATCAAGCCTGCTACATCCCGCTGGCGCATGGCGGGACTGACTTGCTGTCCGAAACGCCTGAACAGGTGCCAATGGCCGTCGCGATGGCGCTGCTTGGCGACCTGCTCGCCGATCCGGGCGTCCTCAAGATTGCGCACAACGCGAAATATGACATCAACGTGCTGGCGCGACACCTGCCGGGCGGCGTGGCCATAGCCCCAATCGACGACACGCTCGTCATGAGTTTCGATCTCGATGCTGGGAAGCACAACCACGGAATGGACGAACTGGCGCTCGCGCATTTTGGCCATGCTTGCATTTCGTTCAAAGAATTGTGCGGCACTGGCAAGAAGCAGCTGACGTTCAACCAGATCCCGCTCAATGACGCGACGCGCTATGCCGCCGAAGATGCCGACGTCACCTACCGGCTGTGGTGCGCGCTGAAACCGCGGCTGCCCCGCGAGGCCGCAACGCGCGTCTATGAACGCGTTGACCGGCCTTTGGTCCCCGTGCTCGCCGCGATGGAGCGCGAAGGCATCAAAGTCGATGCGCGCGAACTGGCGGCGATGTCATCCGAATTTGCCGCAAGTGGCGCGATCCTCGAAGCCGAGATTCACGAGATGGCGGGCCAGCCATTCGCGGTTGGCAGCCCTAAGCAATTGGGCGAAATCCTGTTCGGCAAGCTGGGCTTGAAGGGCGGCAAGAAAGGCAAATCGGGCGAATACTCCACCGACGTCACCGTCCTCGAACGGCTCGCCGAAGACGGGGCCGAAATCGCGCGCAAAGTGCTCGAATGGCGGCAACTATCGAAGCTGCGCTCGACCTACACCGAAGCGTTGCAGCAGCAGATCAATCCCAAAACGGGCCGCGTCCACACCAGCTACAGCCTGTCGGGCGCGCAGACCGGGCGGCTGTCATCGAACGATCCCAACCTCCAGAACATCCCGATCCGCACCCCCATCGGGCGGCGTATCCGTGAGGCGTTCGTCGCAGAGCCAGGCAATGTCCTGCTTAGCGCCGATTACAGCCAGATTGAGCTTCGGCTCGCCGCGCATATGGCCGATGTGCCCGCGCTCAAGGCCGCGTTCGCCAATGGCGATGACATTCACAGCCTGACCGCTCAGGAACTGTATGGCGAGGTCAACCGCGATACGCGCGGCAAGGCGAAGACGATCAATTTCTCGATCCTCTACGGTATTTCGCGCTGGGGGCTGGCGCAGCGGATGGGGACCAAACCCGATGAGGCGCAGGATCTGATCGACCGCTATTTCGAACGCTTCCCCGGTATTCGGACCTATATTTCCGAAACGCTGACGAGTGCGAAGGAATTGGGCTACACAACGACGTTATTCGGGCGGAAAACGCACTTCACCCGGATCAATGCGACCAACCAGACCGAACGCGCAGGCTCCGAACGCGCCGCGATCAACGCGCCGATCCAAGGGACGAGTGCCGACATCATCAAACGCGCGATGGTGCGGATGATGCCTGCGCTCGCCGATGCCGGGCTGCATCAAGTCAAGATGCTGCTCCAGGTGCATGACGAACTGGTGTTCGAGCTGCCCGAAGGCGATGTCGCGGCGGCCTCGCCGATCATCGAGCGCGTCATGGCCGACGCCGCTGAGCCGCTGGTCAAGCTGACTGTGCCGCTCGGCGTCGAGATCGGCACCGGCAAAAGCTGGGGTGCCGCGCATTGATCGATCCGGCCCCCCGGCCAGCCACAGACATTGAGGCGCTGGCCAAGGGCGGGCGCACCAATGTCGCAGGGTTCTTCATCCGGCTGATCGCGCGGATTCCCTTCCTGATCGTCGGCGGGCAATGGTACGGGGCAGAGGCGCTGGGGCGTCTCGCCTACGCCATCGTCATCCTCGAATTTTCGGCGCAGATCGCCACGCTGGGATTGAAGCGCGGGCTGGCGCTGCATCTTGGCGGCGATGGCAAGGATAATGGCGCTTGGGACGGGCTGGTCGTGATCGCGGCGGCCACGCTGATCCCTGTAACCGTCATCATGATTTTTCCGCAGATTATGTTTCCCAACACCGCGATCCGCCCGCTCGATTATCTGTTACCAGTGCTGATCGTGCCGTCGATTGCCGCTACCGACGTGATGCTTGCGGCGCTGGCATACAGGTTCAACGTGGGTGCGACCGTTACGGCGCGCGCGATTGTCGAACCATGGACGATCAGTATCGCTGGCGTGGCTCTGTGGTGGATCATTCCCGATGACGCGCTGATCATTGCCTATGCGTTGTCGATCGGTGGCGCGCTGATTGCGGCATCGATCCCGTTCTTGCGCACCTATGGACTGCCCCGTAACTGGAAGCCGCGGCCTGCCGCGCTGTTTGCGCTGGCGCGTCGCAATGTCCCGCTCGCCGCCGCAGATGCGATCGAATGGGGATCGCGCCGGATCGACATCCTGATCCTTGGGCTGTTTGTTTCACCGGCAACCGTGGGAATTTATTGGGTGGCACAACAGATCGCCAGCCTGCCGCAAAAGCTCAAGACGAGTTTCGATCCGGTGCTTGGCCCTGTCATCACGCGCAAGCTGGCTGAAGGCGATAAACCTGCCGTGGCCCGCCAAATCAGCCAAGTGGGGTTCTGGATTCTTGCCGCACAGGCCGGGGTGGCCTTGTCGCTCGGCATTCCGGCGCAGGCACTGCTCGGGCTGGTCGGCCCGGGCGGCAGCTTTGTCGGCGGGACTGCGGCGCTGGCGCTGCTGCTGTGTGCCGAAGTGGTTGCATCGCTTGCTGTCGTCAGCGAAGCCGCGATGGTGTACATAGCGCGACACCGCAACATGTTGATTTCGCTGTGCATGATAGCGGGCCAAGCCGTTTTGTCGGTGGGGTTCGTCACTGTCGTGCGCGCGCAAGGCTATGGCGAGGCGTGGCAGGCAGCGAGTGTCGCTGCTGCTCTGGTTGTCGCGCTGGCGATTGCGTCAGCCGTCAAATCGCGCGTTGTCGCACGATTGCTCGATGCGCCCGTGTCGGTGTGGCGCTGGTCGATCCTGGGGGCAGCGGCGGCAGCCATCATGGTCGGGCAGATCTTCATCCGTTTGCCCGAATGGATCGAAATCGCGTTCGGGATACCCGCCATCCTTGGCATTTA
>JANOQL010000241.1:0-2767 GCA_031414835.1 Sphingomonadales bacterium
TTCCGCTTGCGCCACCGCCGGACATTATCGCACTGCCTCAACCGGCCCCTCCGTCGCTTCGCGCCACCTCCCCGTTCCGGGGAGGATTTTGTGAGTGAGATTCGGCAACCGAAACGCAAGAAGCATTCAACGCTTACTGCGCCAGAACGCACTGTGCGGATTGCCCGGAAGCTGCGGCAAGACATGTCTCTTCCCGAAGTGTTGTTGTGGCAGCAACTTAGGCTGCGCCTCGGCGGGTTTAACTTTCGCCGACAGCATCCCATTGGGCCATATGTTCTCGATTTTGCCTGCTTAAAAGCGCGGCTTGCCATTGAGGTCGATGGCATTGCGCATGAGATGGGAGATCGGCCTGAAAGTGATGCCCGGCGGGATGCCTGGCTAAAGCAGCAGGGGTTTCGGGTGTTGCGCCTTCCTGCGCGCGAGGTGCTTTCTGATTTGGACAGCGCGATCAATGCTGTTGTTGCGGCATGCGTGGACGCGTTACCCCACCACCACGCTACGCGCGGTCCCCCTCCCCGTGACGGGGAGGTATTTTAGGAGTGCCTATGGATCCAATCCCTTCACATCCCCTGCCGGATCACTCGCACCGCATAGGCCCGATTCCGCTGCGCGATCAAACACCCGTATCGAATCAAATATGTTCCTGATATGTTCAATTCATGTCAGCCGATTCGTTCATTTCCTTTCCTGCCCGCCCGCTCCGCTGGATGTACATCGATTTTAACAGCTATTTTGCCAGCGTTGAGCAGCAGATAAACCCCAAGTTGCGTGGGCGGCCGACGATTGTCGTGCCGATGATGACAGACAGCACCTGCGCCATTGCCGCGTCGGTGGAGGCGAAACGCTTTGGCATCCGCACCGGCACCAAAGTCTATGAGGCGAAACGGCTCTATCCCGGCCTTGCCATCGTTACCGCCGATCATCGCCGTTATGTCGATTATCACCACCGGCTCATCGCCGTGATTGAGGATTATATTCCCATCACCCGGATCGGTTCGATCGATGAAGTGGCCTGCCGGTTGCTCAATAACGAAAACAGCCCCGAATATGCCACATCATTGGCGCAACGTATCAAGGCGGGGATTGCAGAACGCGTCGGCGAAAGGCTCACCTGCTCGATCGGTGTTG
This sequence comes from Sphingomonadales bacterium, assembly GCA_031414835.1. Classification (GTDB taxonomy): domain Bacteria; phylum Pseudomonadota; class Alphaproteobacteria; order Sphingomonadales; family Sphingomonadaceae; genus Aquisediminimonas. The sequence continues at coordinate 1,129 of JANOQL010000241.1, forward strand.
CGCCCAGCCCCCTGCTCGCCAAACTGGCCAGCGATGCGCAAAAGCCCGACGGACTGGTCATCTATGATGGCGACAAGCTGCCAGACTGTATTTTCGGGATGGCGATCGATGACATTTGCGGTGTGGGGCGCAACATGAAGCGGCGGCTTGCCCAGCAGGGCATTTTTTCGATCGCGGATTTTTGTGCGCTCGGGCCGCGGCGTGCAGGCGCAATCTGGGGCAGCCGCGGCGGAGATCGCCTGTGGTTCGAACTGCACGGCATCGAAGTGCCGCCTGTTAAAACCCGGACACGCAGCCTTGGACACAGCCATGTTCTCGCCCCCGTCAATCGCGGGGCTGACAATGCCTTCATGGTGCTCCGCCGGTTGACGCTGAAAGCCGCCGCACGGCTCAGACGCAAAGGCTATATCAGCAGCATGGTGGCGATCATGGTGCGATATGAGGATGATGGCCAAAAATGGAAAGGCGCACGGGCGTGCCTGCCCACACAGGACAGTTTTGCGATGCTGCGGATTGTCGACGGACTGTGGAAAGACATGACAGCCAGCATGGGGTCGCAACCCGGTGGTTCGCGTTTCAAGCAGGTTGCCGTTACGTTTCTTGAGCTCGAACCCGTTGTTGCCACACAATATTCGCTGCTGTCTCTGGTTGAAGAGAAAAAATCGCGCTTGCCAGCGCTGAACCACGCAATCGATGCGCTGAACGCAAAATATCAGCGACCAATTGTCTCTCTGGCGTCGAACATGGCTCCGCAAATCAAGGATATGGGAACAAAGATCGCCTTTACCCGCGTTCCCGAACTGGCTGAGTTTCACGAATAACCGGCCGAAGCCTGTCTCGAGTAAGTCTTTGCGGGCCGATGCAACACGCGGTAGGAAACCGCATGATTAAATCCCTCCTCATCGCCAATCGGGGCGAGATTGCCTGCCGGATCATCCGCACGGCGCGCGTGATGGGCATTCGCACAGTCGCGGTTTACTCCGATGCCGATGCCAAGGCGCTGCATGTGCGGCAGGCGGATGAGGCGGTGCATATTGGCCCCAGCCCGGCGCGCGAGAGCTATCTGGTGGGTGAGAAGATCATTGCCGCAGCACTCGCCACCAAGGCGGAGGCGATTCATCCGGGCTATGGGTTCCTGTCGGAGAACGCCGAGTTTGCGCAGGCTGTGATCGATGCCGGGTTGATCTGGGTCGGGCCTGCGCCTGCCAGCATCACCGCGATGGGGCTGAAGGATGCGGCAAAGCAGATGATGCTGGACGCGGGCGTGCCCGTGACCCCCGGCTATATGGGCGAGAATCAGGACCCAGCGTTCCTTGGCCAACAAGCCGCTGAGATCGGCTATCCTGTCCTCATCAAGGCGGTCGCGGGCGGCGGCGGGAAGGGGATGCGCAAGGTTGAGGCGGCGGCGGACTTCGCCGACGCGCTTGCGTCGTGCCAGCGCGAGGCCACCGCGTCGTTCGGCAACGCGCATGTCCTGATCGAGAAATATATCCAGCGCCCGCGCCATATCGAGGTGCAGGTCTTCGGCGACACCCACGGCAACATTGTTCACCTGTTCGAGCGCGATTGCTCGCTCCAGCGCCGCCACCAGAAGGTTATCGAGGAAGCCCCCGCGCCGGGCATGGACGAAGCGACGCGC
>JANOQL010000242.1:0-10852 GCA_031414835.1 Sphingomonadales bacterium
TTATCGGGTCGCAGGGGGAGAAAATGTGATCTCTTCCCCTGCAACCTAAATGTCCAGAATCTTGTCGCAACCCGACCCTAAGCTTCCCAACGAAACCCGGCGCGACCTTGACAGATAGGAAATATCCTTCTATCGTCTGACCATGACGTTCGCACCATATTCCCTCGCTTCGACCATCTTCTCCGCCACCCCCAGGCCAATACCCGTTTCCGCCCCCGACGTGTCGTCAACTTCGTCAACTTCCAGATCACGACACTCGCCATTCATCTCCCGTTCACCTTCCCGACTACATCTGTAATCGTAATTGGGAGGACCGGAAAATGGCCGAACGAATCAGCGACGCCGAGCATGAAGTGATGGAGGTGCTGTGGGCCGAAGCTCCGCTCGATGCACACGACGTCGCGCACCGGCTGGCGGATCGGCAAGCCTGGACGCTCGCCACGGTCAAGACGCTCCTCTCGCGCCTCCTCGCCAAAGGTGCTGTCGCCCATGAAGAGGCTGGCCGGAAATTTCTCTATCGCCCCGCAATCGAGCGCACAGACTATGTTGCAGGCGAAGGCCGTCGGCTCGTCGACAGGCTGTTCGGAGGCAAACTCTCGCCGTTGATCGCGCATCTCGCCGAACGCGAAGCGCTAACCGCTGACGACATCGCCGAAATCGAAGCCTTGCTGCGGGAGATCAAGTCATGAGCTGGCTATTCGAAACCATGATCGCGGCAACGCTGCTGATGGCGCTCGTGCTGCTGATCCGCCGCCCGGTGGCCGATGCGCTCGGGCCGCGCATTGCCTATCTGCTCTGGCTCGCGCCTGCACTGCGGATGATCATGCCGCCGCTGCCTTCGGGCTGGTCTCCGGTCGCTGCGGCCCCGATCGTCGAGCTGCCCATCATCACCGAGACCCTGATCCCTGCCGAGGCGGGCGCAATTGCCGAAGCCACCGCGCCAGTATTCGCGGCCCCTATGGATTGGGTGGGCCTTTGTCTGGCCTTCTGGATTGCAGGCGCTGTGATCTTCTTCGTCGGCCATGCTTTTGCCTATGCCGATTTCAGCCGCCGGGCGCAGCGTCGCGCCACGGGGTTGATGGATGCAGGCGGCATTCCGGTGATCGCCTCATCGCTGGTGCCATCGCCTGTCGCGCTGGGGCTGTTCACGCGGACGATCATCGTGCCTGTCGATTTCCTCTGGCGGTATGACGCGGCCGAACGCCGCCTCGCGCTGGCGCATGAGCTGGTTCATCACCGCCGTTACGATCTGATTGCGAATGTGGCGGGGCTGGCGATCCTGTCGCTCCATTGGTGGAATCCGGTCGCGCACATCGCCTTCCGCGCATTCCGGCTCGATCAGGAAGCGGCGTGCGACGCGGTGGTGCTCTCCACCAGCAATGCCGATGATCGCCGCGCCTATGGCAACGCGCTTTACAAATCGGCAGCAGGCACGATGCCGCTTGCGGTGTGTGCGCTGGGTTCGGCAAGCCAGTTGAAAGCACGGTTGCGGCTGATTGCGCGGGGTTCACGCAATGCCATGCCGTTGCGCGGCGTTGCACTGGCGCTGCTGGGGGTTGGCGCGGGGGTCGTGATGACAGCATCGACGATCAGCGTCGCTGCACCTGCCGACGCGCAGCCCGCTGTAGTTGCGAATAGTGAGATCGACACCGGTGAAATCGATGCTGAACTGGCCCGCGTCGAGGCAGAGGCCAGTGACATTGAGGCCGCCGCAGCTCAAATCGAGGCAGACGCCGCAGATCGGTTGGCGCGTGTCAGTGCGGACACCGACGACAGTGCCGCCCGCATCGCCGCGCAAGCCGCCGACACTGCGGCGCGCGGTCAGGCCGATGCGGCCAGAAACGCCGCTGAATCGGCACGGCAAGCCGCAGATGTTACGCGTACGCAAGCGCGCAAGGCTCTCGCCAGCGCGGCCAAGTGCCCCGACGGCAGCCGCATGTCGGCGCAGGTCATCGACAAGGGCCGTGACACGATGCGGATCGTGCTGTGTGGCAAGGTGATCCACGATCAGGCCAAACTGCGCGATGAGGTTGTCGCCGGATTGCGCGAGGCCCGCAATGAGGTCGCCCGCGAAGCCGATATGCCCGAAAGCATCCGCGCGACTGTGCTCGCCAGCCTCGACCGCTCGCTCGCGCAATGGCGGCGTGGGGCGCCGATGATGCCCGAACCGCCTGGGGCTCCTGCAGCGCCGCGCCTTCCCGATGGCTCGGCAGCACCCGCCCCGCCTGCGCTGCCCGAAATTTCGAACGCCTGCCCCGCGGGCACCCGCAATACGCATGTCGAATCGAACAGCCGCGATGGCCGGAATATCACGACGATAAGCTGCGACGGCCGGACAGTGACCTCGAGCACCCGCCGCTAAACTCTTGCCAGCCGCCCGCCCCATGGCCACATGGGTCGGGTGGATATGCCCGATCTCTCGAAAGAGCCTTATGCCATCGCCGAGCAGGTCAGCCCGCTGATCCGGCGCGTGCTGGCGCACAACCCGTCACCGTTCAGCTACACCGGCACACAGACCTATATCGTCGGCCATGGCGAGGTTGCGGTGATCGATCCGGGTCCGCTGGGAGACGATCCGCATCATGTCGAGGCACTGATCGCCATCTTGAAGGGTGAACGGATCGTGGCGATCATGTGCACCCACACCCACCGCGATCACTCGCCCGCTGCGGCACCCTTGGCAGCAGCGACCGGCGCGCCGGTGATCGGGTGTGCGGCGCTGGTGCTGTCCGATGATGGCCCGCGCGCCGATGCGGGGTTTGATGCGACCTATACGCCAACGCGCGTAATGGCAGATGGCGAACAGGTCAGCGGTCCCGGCTGGACGCTGACCGCGCTCGCCACCCCCGGCCATACTTCGAACCATCTGTGCTTCGCGCTCGCGGAGGAAAAGGCGCTGTTCACCGGCGATCACGTGATGGGCTGGTCAACGAGCGTCGTCAGCCCACCCGATGGCGATATGGCCGATTACATGCGCAGCCTTGCGCTGCTGATGGATCGCGATGACCTAGTCTACCATTCAGCGCACGGTGCCCCGATCGAGAACCCCAGGCGTCTGGTGCGCGGCATGATGGGCCACCGCAAGCAGCGCGAGGGACAAATCCTGCGGCTCGTCGAAAAGGGCGTGAGCGCAATCCCTGAGATGGTCCCGCACATGTACAAGGGCGTCGATCAACGCCTCTGGCCCGCCGCCGGACGTTCGGTGCTCGCGCATCTGATCGATCTGAGGGATCGGGGGGTGGTCAAAGAGAGAGACGACCGATGGCGGGCTGTTGAACCAGCGGCTATCAAAGCCTAAATGAAGGATCGAGTGGTCGTACGCGAGCTCGAAATTCCGAAGACACGGGGAGTTCGAGAATGAACGCAATCACAGGCCGACTGACCGGCACAGACATCCGCGACGAGATTGCTGCGCTCAAGAAAGAGCGCAACGCGATCATCCTCGCGCATTATTACCAGAAGCCCGAAATTCAGGACATTGCCGACTATGTTGGCGATAGTCTTGAGTTGAGCCGCAAGGCCGCCGCGACCGATGCCGATGTGATCGCGTTCTGCGGCGTGCGTTTCATGGCCGAAACCGCGAAGATCTTGGCTCCCGAAAAGACCGTGATCCTGCCCGATATGGACGCTGGGTGCAGCCTCGAAGACAGCTGCCCGCCCGACAAGTTTGCCGCGTTCCGGCAGGCCAATCCCGATCACATCGCGCTGACCTACATCAATTGTTCGACCGAGGTGAAAGCGCTCAGCGACATCATCGTCACGTCTTCGAGTGCCGAGAAAATCCTCGCGCAAATCCCGCTCAGCCAGCCGATCATCTTCGGCCCCGACAAACATTTGGGCGGTTATCTCGCGCGCAAGCTCGGGCGGCCAATGCTGCTCTGGCCCGGTGTGTGCATTGTCCACGAAGCCTTCAGCGAAACCGAACTGATCAAATTAAAGGCGCAACACCCCGGCGCGCCGGTTGCCGCGCACCCCGAATGCCCCGCGCACATCGTCGAACATGCTGACTATGTCGGCAGCACCAGCGGCATCCTCAACTTCGCCAAGAGCTTCCCCGGAGACACGCTCATTGTCGCGACCGAGCCGCACATCATCCACCAGATGGAAAAGGCGCTGCCCGAAAAGACCTTCCTTGGCGCGCCGGGGTCGGACGGCAACTGCAACTGCAACATCTGCCCCTACATGGCGCTCAACACGATGGAAAAACTGGCAAGCGCGCTGCGCACGCTGACCCCGAAGATCGAGATCGAGGAAGGGTTGCGGCTGCAGGCGAAGAAGTCGCTTGATCGCATGATGGAAATGGCGAGCGCCACTGTAGGGCAGGGGGATTTGGGGGGACGGTGATGAGGGCCATTGTCCACTATTTCATTCTTGAACAGCAGCCCCCGCTCTTTCCAACGCACCGGTTATCCGGCGAGCACTGGGGGCGCTCGGTAGGCTTGTTGCAACCTACGGCTATTTGGAGTTCGTAGTCGGCCGAGCGATTTATGCGCTTACCGCTACGACAACGATTGCCGAGGCGGATTTTGAACTGGCCGCGCAGAAGTGGATGAAGACTTTAGACGGATGCCTGATAGACCCTTTGGGCGGACTCATTCCACGTTTGGATATCGCGCTGAAAGAACACGACGTTCCGATCACGGATGAAGAGGCCAAACTTATCGAGGCATTAAAGTCGTCGAAGGGCATTCGGGATGCGGTCTGCCATTCTGCTTGGGCGGAAGTTGATGAAGCAGGCCTACCGCTGCCATTTTTTGTCAACAGGAAAATGGAGAAACTAGAAACGCCGATGGACCTCGGTTTTTTGCAGCGCCAGCAGCAACACGTAGCCGAACTCGTTTGCTTAGTTGTCAGCACGGTGACATCGCGCGGAATACGGTTTCCAGGAACTGCGAGTCCTGGCCGACCGGTCAGTCAACGAGTCGGGGCCTTGAATAGGTGCATTTAGTGCACTAGAAGACACCATCATGGTAACCTTGACGCGCGGCGCGAACTGGAAGATTTCGGTTTATGGTCGTGAGCATGGCGTTCCGCATTTCCATATTGAGGGCCGCGATTTTCGGGCATCGATTGGGATTGCAACTCTCGAAGTGATCGTTGGTTCGGTGCCGGCCAAAACACTTGGAGAGGCACGAGCTTGGGCGGCAGCCAACCAGATGATGTTGATGGCGAAATGGCAGGAGTTGAATCGATGAGCGGCGATACGATGCGGGCTATCATTGGAGCGGAGGTGCTTTCTGATGCGACGATTCACCTCCATTGGTCCGATGGTGTAGAGGCGAACCTCACGCTTCCGGCCAAGTTCGCACAGGCAGGCAAGCCGCAGATCGGCGATTGGGGCCACAGTCTCGAATGGCCCGATGGCTCAGAAATCGGCGCGGATAGCCTCTGGCGAGACACGCTGACCGCGCTGGGTCGTGACGACGCCCGGCAGTTTCTCGAATGGCGGCTTCGCAATGGCCTTTCGCTTGGCAAGGCCGCCGAAGCGCTCGGCCTCGCGCGACGGACCGTCGCATATTACTCGAACGGGGATCGGCCGGTGCCAAAGGCAATTCTGCTCGCGTGCAAGGGCTGGGATGCCAGTCCGGAGCTGCGTCGGGCGGCTTGACTACTGGTCTCAAGGCACCCGCCGCACAGTCAGTATCTTAACAGGAGGGGACAGCATCTCGCCCTTCATCACCGGGTTTCGCGCATCGGCCCCTGTCGGCATCGCGTGCATTTTGCGGATGACTTCGATTCCCTCGACCACGCGTCCGAACGCGGCGTTGCCGGCATTGTCTCCGGGGGCGGCGGGGTCGGCATCGAGATAGGGGAGCGCGCCCAGCGTGATGATCCAGTCGCCCTGCGCGGTGCCGAGGGCAAGCCGCGCCATCGAGATGGTGCCGTCTAGGTGCTTGATGCCAGTCAGGCTCGTCGGCTCATGCGCGATTTTGGGGAGGGTGCGTTTGGGATCGTTCTGCGTCCCGCATTGCAGGAACCCCAGATCGGGCTGACTCGGCACTTTGGAAGCGCGGTAGCAGGCGATGCCATCGAAACGCCGCTGATCGACATAGCGCAGAAAATTGGCAACCGTGACCGGTGCCTTGGCGGCTTCGAGTTCGAGGACGACCCTGCCTTCTGGTGTTGTCAGAGCGACGCGGACGGTTGGGGCGGGTGGCGTTACGGGTTCGGGTGGTGGCGCCGCCCCCGCCAACAGGAAAGCCAGGCCAGAAATCGCGATGCGCATCATCAGGCCACCTTATAATTCGAGCGTCATAAAGCGGCTGAACGGGTCTTCGACATAGCCGCCAAATGGCCCACACTCGGTAAAGCCAAACCGGCGATACAGCGCCTGGGCGGGTTCGAACGCTGCGCCTGAACCCGTCTCAAGGCTCAGCTGCCGATAACCACGCTCGCGCGCCACACTGATGATGTGGGCCAGCATCGCAGCACCCGCTCCCATGCGGAGAAAGCCATCGGAAGTGCGCATCGATTTGATCTCGCCATGCGTAGCATCGATCTCGCGAAGCGCACCGCAGCCCGCCAGCGCGCCGTCGCGATTGCGGACCGCCCAGAAGGTGACGCCCGGCCCCTTCAACCCCTCAAAATCGAGGAAATGGCACGAATCCTTGGGGCTGTTGGCCAGCATTCCGGCAAAATGCCGCTCGAGCAATGCGCGGATGTCCGCGCCGGACAGATCGTCTTCCGCGATCACATAACCCGCCATCAGATCATCGATTCAAGCACGCTCAGGCAATCGATGCCCAGCTTCTTGCACCGCTCCGGGCTCCAGCCGCGCAAGCGATCGGCGTTGCTGTCATGATCCTTGAACGGCATTTCGAGCGTCATCGATACGCAGCCGAGATGCGCAAAACGATTGGCGAGCTGGTTGGTTGACATTGACAGATTGGCCTTGCCGGGCTTCGATACGGGATAGCCAATCTTGGTCTGGAAATCGGGTGTATGCGCTTCGAGTGCTGCCTTGAATGCGGTCAGCCGTGCGCCGGTTTCATCGGTCCAGTTGGGGATGCCCTCGAACCCGGCGATGAAATTGGCGGGGATCGCCTCATCGCCATGGACGTCCATTGCCCAATGAACGCCGGTCGCGTCCATCGCGTTGCGCACCGCCAGCACTTCGGGTGAGCGTTCGGCAGACGGTTCTGCCCATTCGCGATTGAGGTTTACCCCCAGAGCATTGGTGCGCAAATGGCCGCGCGCCGATCCATCGGGGTTCATGTTGGGAACGATGTGAAGACTGGCCTTTTCGCGCAGCCGCGTGGCGACGGGATCGCCCGACACGAGCCAGTCGAGCGCGCCCTCCATCCACCATTCCGCCATGGTTTCACCGGGATGCTGGCGTCCGTAGAGCCAGACCTGCTTGGGTCCGGTGCCCATATGCAGGCAATCGAGCGAACGGCCATCGTGCGTTTTGGTCAACACCTCGTGCGACACCCCTGGCGTCGCGGCGATCCGTTCCACAAGTCCTTTATGCCGTGCGCTGCTGTATGGCGCGAAATAAGCGAACCACACTGTGTCGCTTACTGGCGTGTGGCGAATGGTCAGCTTACCGCCATCATACGCCGTTTCGGTCAGCGTCCAGTCTTCGCCGTCAGTCGAGACCCGCGCCCTGTAACCAGGCCAGCCGAACGGGTAGGCCGAGCCACCTGCATTGGTAATCGTCAGTGTCAGTGGCACCCCGGTGGCACCTGTCACACAGAAATGGAACCACTGGTAAAAATCGCTCGTCGCATCTTTGGCGATTGCGAGGCTAGCGGTGCCGCCATCAAGGCTGAGCAGTTCGATATTGCCGCTGTCAAAATCGGCGTCGATGTGAATCAATTCGCTTCCCTCAATAGGGCAGGTCGCCCGCCATTGCTGTCTGCCAGGCAGGACGCATCCTGATCGCTGCCGACCACGCTTCGATAGATTCGAATTGCGCCACGTCCACCCCAAATGCACGCGCCATCGCTACAGAAAAATCGCACATGATGTCAGCCCCGGTCAGTGCGTCTCCGATCAGCCAGTCCTTGCCGGTGAGGGCCGTATTCATCATGGCGAGCGAATCGCTGGCACGCTTGCGGGCGTTGCGAACGATGTCTCGGCTTTCATCGCTTCGCGGCTGGCCCCGCAGCCAGCCGAGCGTACCCAGCGCATTGCCGAGCGTCGCTTCGGGAAAATGGACCCATTGCAAATAGGGGCCGAAATCGGGAGAATTATCGGCGGGGCGCATCCGGCCACGACCATAACGTGCAAGAATATATTCAACGATTGCACCTGATTCGAAGAAGGCGACGCCCGCATCCTCCAGTGTGGGAAACTTTCCGCTTGGCGTATCCTGACGATACAGTTCGCCGTCAGGCACTGCAAAGGAACGTTGGACAATCTCGCAACGAACATCGCCCAATTCCTCCAGCAGCCAGACAATGCGAGCCGATCTGGTCATGGGGCAATGATAAAGCTTCACGGTACAGTGACCGTCTTTCCCGATTCGCCGGGGAAGGTTGAAAACAGCGCGCGTGCCAGTTTCTCGGCGGCCAATCCTGGCTGCGCGGCTGGCGAATTGCCCGGCGCGTCGGTTTCGGCGCGGCCTTCCCAGACGGTCTGGCCATCGCTTTTGCGTTTGAGGCGGACATCAAGTCGCGACACGATAACATCGCGCGAACGGTTACCGCCAACACCGAAACTTGTGCCAATCCCGATGCCTCCGCCACGGCCGAAGCTGCCACCACCGATTCCAATCGATACCGGCGATCGCTGGGGCAAGCGTTCGCGCGTGGCCCGATTAAAGCCGATCTCGGCGACCAGCGGCGCATTCTGTCCCTCGGCAAAACCAAGCCGCGAAAGTTCACGGCTCACAGCAATCGCGTAGGTCCGAAATTCGATCGTGCTGCCATCTTCGCCAGCCAAAGGCGTTATGGCTACAGGAGCGGGGGCAATCGCCTGCCCCAGATGGAAGCGCGTCACTTCCACAGGTGGGATCGTCGCCGAACAGGCCGAAAGCGAGGCGGCACAAACCGCGAGAGGCAAAAACCGCATAAACACTCCTTCACAAGGCATACATCGCCTTGACTTGATGCGGCCGCCCCCCTAGGCGCGCCCCTTCGATATTTCAGACAAACCAGTAACAGGCAAGCGATCATGAAGATCCGCAACTCATTGAAGTCGCTCAAGGGCCGTCATCGCGATAACCGCGTGATTCGCCGTCGTGGTCGCACGTATGTGATTAACAAGACCAATCGCCGTTTCAAAGCGCGCCAAGGCTAAGGCCAAAAGCGACTACAGCTGCCGTCGCTTCAACTCGTCGCCTGTAAGCCGGACGACGTGGAGCACATTGGTAGATCCGGGCGTCCCGAACGGCACGCCAGCCATGACAATGACGCTGTCACCTGCCTTCGCCATGCCATGGCGGAGCGCCATGCGTTTCGATTTGTCGACCATTTCCTCGAACGAACCGACATCGCGCGTCGTGACGGCCCGCGCCCCCCACAACAGCCCAAGCTGGCGCGCGGTTTCGGTTCTGGGCGTCAGCACCAGGATCGGCACCCCCGGCCGTTCGCGAGCAACGCGGCGTGCTGTCGATCCTGACATGGTGAAACAGATGATACACGCCGCAGAAACCGTTTTGGCGATGTCGAACGCGGCTTCAGATAGGGCGTCAGCCGTCGTCGGGTCGGCACGCGTTTCGGTGAAGTGCATCCGCGCCGCATAGCCCGGATCGGCTTCGACACTGACCGCGATCCTGTCCATCATCGCGACCGATTCGGTGGGCCATGCGCCCGCCGCGCTTTCGGCAGATAGCATTACCGCATCTGCTCCGTCATAGATCGCGGTGCCGACGTCGGAGACTTCGGCGCGTGTCGGGGTTGGCGTGACGATCATCGATTCGAGCATCTGCGTCGCGACCACCACCGGACGGCCCATCCGGCGCGCGGTTTCAACGATCCGCTTCTGCGCAGGCGGGACGGCCTCTGGCGGCAGCTCGACACCAAGATCGCCGCGCGCGACCATGACAGCGTCGGCCTGTTCGATGATGGCTTCAAGACATTCGAGCGCAGCGGGCTTTTCGATCTTGGCAAGCAATGCTGCCTTGCCGCTGATCAGCTTGCGCGCTTCGGCCAGATCTTCGGGCCGCTGGACAAACGATAACGCGATCCAGTCTGCGCCTTGCTCAAGCGCAAACGACAGGTCCGACCGGTCCTTTTCGGTCAAAGCGGCCAACGGCACGACGACATCGGGGACGTTTAGCCCCTTGCTGTTCGACAGTGCGCCACCAACTTCGACGCGCGTGGTGATTGCGGTATCGGTTTTGGACACAACACGCAGGACGACTTTGCCATCATCGAGCAGCAGCCGGGTGTCGGGGATGAGTGCATTGAACACTTCACGATGCGGCAGGCACACGCGCGTCGCATTTCCGGGCGCTGGATCATGATCGAGCTGAAAGCTGGCCCCGGTCTCGATCACGACTTTCCCATCGGCGAAGCTGCCGATCCGCAGCTTGGGCCCTTGAAGGTCGAACAGGATCGTCATCGGGCGCCCGATCCGCCGTTCGAGCGCACGGATGGCATCGACCAGCGCCGTCTTATCGGCCTGACTGCCATGGCTCATATTGATCCGGAATGCGTCTGCCCCGGTGCGATACAAGGCCTCGATCATTTCGGGTGTGCTGCTCGCCGGACCCAGTGTGGCGAGCACGCGGACCTTGCGGCGGCGCGGCGGAATGGCGTGCGATGACAAGTTGGTTTCCCCTCTGGTTCGACGCCGCCCTAGCGGGTAGCGACTCGATTGTGAATCGTGAAGGAAGAATGCCATGGATATCGATCAGATTGATGACGCGGTTGCCGCCACCGCATTCCGCCGCCTCGTTCATCAC
>JANOQL010000243.1:0-10595 GCA_031414835.1 Sphingomonadales bacterium
CGACGCGAGCCGCCCGAACAGGTCAAGTTCGAACGCAGTGATCCCGACATCGGCGGTCAGGCGGGTGCGCGGGGCCGATGACACCTCAATCCCGGTGCTTGTCGTCGTGGTTCCCCCGCCGGAATCGCTGCGGGTTGCCCCAGCGCCTGCGACGATTTCGGGCAGTTGGTTGCCTCGTGCGATCCGGTAAGTCGCGCGTGCGGCGGCAACATTGGCAGCGGCGATCCGCAGATCGCGGTTATTTTCACGCGCAAGGGTGAACAGCCGCTGGAGCCTGGGATCGGCGAACGCTGTCTCGGCACGCGCCTCGGGAAGCGCAGCCTCCGATTGGCGCAGATAGGCATCGCCGGCTGGCCATGATTGCGGTACTGGTGGCACAATCGGATCGAGCTTCGGCGCGAGCGAACAGCCGCCCAGTGCCGCCACCGATGCCAGCAGGATCAGGCGCGCGACCATTTGGTCCTCGCAGCGGCAATCCCGTCACGCACCCCGCGCCGCACCAGCACGAAGAACAACGGGATGAAGAAAATCGCGAGCAATGTCGCGGTCAGCATTCCGCCGATCACTGAGGTACCGATTGCAATCCGGGCGTTGGCCCCTGCCCCTGTTGAAAGCGCCAACGGCAACACGCCGAAGATGAAGGCAAAACTGGTCATCAGGATCGGGCGCAACCGCAGTTTTGCAGCCTCGAGCGCGGCATCGATCACTCGCGCACCGCGCTTTTCAGCGGCCTCGGCAAACTCGATCATCAGGATCGCGTTCTTCGCTGCCAGCCCCATCGTCGTCAGCAACCCGATCTGGAGGAACACATCATTCTCCAGCCCGCGCAGCGTCACGAAGAACACAGCGCCGACCAGCCCGAGCGGGATCACGAGCAAGACCGCAACCGGGATCGTCCAGCTTTCATATAACGCCGCCAGACACAGGAAAACGACCAGCAGCGAAATGCCATAAAGCAACGGTGCTTGCCCCGAAGACAGCCGCTCCTGAAACGACAGTCCCGACCACGCCACGCTTGTTCCGGGCAACGCACTCGCCAATTCGGCGATCCGGTCCATCGCCGCACCCGAACTGACCCCCGGCGCTGCCTGCCCCTGAATCTCGAACGCCGGAACGCCATCGAAGCGAGAGATCGCGGTGGGCGCGACCGACCAGCTTGCGCGCGCAAACCCGCTCATCGGGACCATCTGGCCCGACGATCCGCGCACCATCCAGAGATCGAGATTGGCTGGATCGGATCGAAACTCGGCATCGCCCTGCACAAAGACACGCTTCACTCGCCCACGATCGATAAAGTCGTTGACGTATCGCCCACCCCACGCCGTCGACAGCGTGGTGTTGAAATCATTCTGCGTCAGCCCGAGTGCGGCCATTTTCTGCTGATCGACATCGATCTTGAGCGTCGGGATATCGGGCAGATCGCTCAACCGCACGCCAGTCAGCATCGGGTCTTTGGTGGCCACTTCGATCAGCTTGTCCTTCGCCGCTACGAAATCCTCGCGCGACAATCCGCCTGAATTCTGGAGCTGCATCGAAAATCCACTCGATTGGCCAAGACCGCGGATTGCAGGCGGCTGAAGTGCGAACACCTGAGCATCGCGAAAACCCCGGAAAGCGCCCGATGCGCGCTTTACGATGGCTTCCGCTGTATTCTCGCTGCCACCGCGTTCGTCCCAATCGACGAGGTTGATGAAGCCCTGCCCGGAATTCTGGCCGCTCTGCCCCCCGCCGCCGCCTGCGACAGTGAACAGCACTTTGATGTTATCTGCTTCGTGCGTGCGGAAATAGTCTTCGACCAATTTCTGCGTTTCGAGCGTTCGCGTTTGCGTCGCGCCGCCGGGCAGGCGGAACTGGACCTGGACGGCGCCCTGATCTTCGGACGGCAGGAAGCTGGTCGGCAGCCGCACGAACAATATGACCAGAATTGCACAAATCCCCAGATAAATGCCCAGAAACAGCCATTTGCGAACGACAATGCGCTCGACACTGACGACATATTTATCGGTCGTCCGCGCAAACCAGATATTGAACTTATCGCCCCAGCTTGCGAGCTTTCCGGTGCGCGGAGCCGAATGATCGCGTTGTTTGAGCAGCGTTGCCGTGAGCGCCGGTGACAAGATCAGGGCAACGAAAACCGACAGGATCATCGCAGCAATGATCGTCACCGAAAACTGGCGGTAGATCACGCCTGTCGATCCGCCGAAAAACGCCATCGGCAGAAATACCGCTGACAGAACAAGCGCGATGGCGACAAGCGCGACCGAGATTTCGTCCATCGACTTGATCGTCGCTTCGCGCGGAGTCATTTCGGGATTTTCATCGAGCAGCCGTTCGACATTTTCGACAACAACGATGGCATCATCGACCAGCAGTCCGATGGCGAGCACAAGCCCGAACAGCGTCAGTGTGTTGATGCTGAAACCGGTGAGATAAAACACCCCGAACGTGCCTAGCAAAACAACCGGCACCGCGATGGCGGGGATCAGCGTCGCACGCCAGCTTTGCAGGAAGACGAACATCACGATCACGACGAGGATAATCGCCTCGATCAAGGTCTTGATCACTTCCTCTACCGATAGCCGGATAAACGGCGTTGTATCGTTGGCGTAAGAGAAATTGAGACCGGTCGGAAAGCCCTTCGCCATCTGCTCGACAGCAGCCTTCACCTTGTCCGATGTCGCAAGCGCATCGGCACCCGGAGCCAGTGACAACGCCATGCCTGCACCGGGATTGCCGTTGATCCGGCTGACCGCGCTGTAATTTTCCGAACCCAATTCGATCCGGGCAACGTCGCGCATCTGGACGACTGCACCCGATTCTGCGCCCTTCAAAATGATCTTTGCAAACTCTTCGGGCGTCTGGAGCCGCGATTGCGCTGTCACCGTAGCGTTGAGCATCTGGCCTTCGGGCTGGGGAACCCCGCCGACTTCTCCAGCGGCGACTTCGGTATTTTGGTTCTGGATCGCAGTCACGACATCGCCGGGCATCAACCCCGCGCGCGCAAGCCGGACAGGATCGAGCCAGATGCGCATCGCATATTGCGATCCGAACACGTTAACATCGCCGACGCCCTCGATCCGGCTCAGCGGATCTTGCAGTGTCGAAGTCATGAAATCTGCAACGTCGCGGTTGGTTCGCTGCCCGGTTTCATCGAAGACACCGACGATCATCAAGAAGTCGGGGTTCGATTTGGTCACAGTCAGACCCTGCTGCTGCACCTGTTGCGGCAATCGGGCAATCGCTTGCTGGACACGGTTTTGCACCTGAACTTGCGCGGTATCGGGATCGGTATCCTTATCGAAGACGGCGGTGATGCCGACATTGCCTCGCGAACTCGAACTCGAACTGAAATAGAGGAGACCGTCGATCCCGGTCAGCTGCTGTTCGATGATCTGGGTGACGCTGTTTTCGAGCGTCGATGCCGATGCCCCGGGGAAATTGGCGCGGATATTGACCTGCGGGGGTGCGACATCGGGATATTGCGCGATCGGCAAAACGAACAACGCGCCGATCCCGCCGAACATGACAATAATCGCGAGCACCCACGCGAAAATCGGGCGGTCGATGAAAATGCGTGACATCGCGCTACTTGCCGTCTGATTTGGGTGGTGCGATCCGCTGCGGTTGATTGGCGGGCACAGGCTTTATTGCTGCACCCGGGCGCAGTCTCCCGAGTCCTTGCGTGATGACTTTGTCACCCGCATTCAGGCCCTGCGTCACAACCCAATTGGTCCCCTGCGTCCGCGTCGCGGTGACTTTGCGCTGCTCAACCTTGTTGTCTTTGCCAACGACCGAGACCGTCGCATTGCCACGCGGGTCGCGCGACACCGCTTGCTGCGGGACGAGGAATGCTCGGGTATCGGTTGCCTGATTGATCCGGGCGCGAACGAACATACCGGGAAGCAACAGCCCCTGCGGGTTGGCAACGCGCGCGCGCAGTGTGACGTTTCCGGTCGCAGGATCGACAATGGTTTCGGCAAACGGCACGCTCGCTGTGATCGGATACGGGCTGCCATCTTCGAGAACCAACTGCGCCTGCGCTTCCCCCGGGACCAAGCCGCCTTGCGCCATCGCCCGACGAAGTGCGAGCAGTTCGGCACTCGATTGCTGGATATCGACAAAGACGGGATCGAGCCGCTGGATCACCGCAAGCGGTGTTGCCTGATTGGCAGTGACGAGCGCGCCTTCGGTGACGAGGCTGCGCCCTATCCTGCCCGTTATCGGCGCAGGAACGCGAGTGAACCGCAAATTGATCTGAGCAGTGTCCAGCTGCGCTCGCGATTGGGCAACCGCAGCGGCGGTTTGCCGCGCTTGCGCTGCGGCATCGGTATAATCCTGCTTTGAAACAGCCTCCATTTCGGCGAGCGGGCGGAGACGGTTCGCGCGCACCCGTGCGGCCTCCGCGTTCGCCGAGGCGCTGTTCACGTTGGCGCGTGCCTCGTTGGTGGTGGCTTGATACAGGCTGGGATCGATCTGATAGAGCGTCTGCCCGGCGCGAACGACCGCACCTTCCTGAAAATTACGCCGCAATACCACGCCAGACACCTGCGGGCGGATTTCGGATTCAGCGAATGGCGCAATGCGTCCGGTCAATTCATTGACAAGGGGGACGCTGGTCGGCTGCACAACAACGAACCCGACGGTTTGCGGCCCTTGTGGACCACCAGCCTTTTGGGCATCGGCATCGGCACTGCCACAAGCTGACAGCACGAGCCCAGCACCAGCCAGTGCAGCCAAAGCCAGTTTCAATGATCCGATTTTCAAGAGAAGCTCCGGCAGGCGCAGAACCTGGTTCAATTGACTTGGGCTAAAAAAGTTCCCGGACGTCACAAAAACTCCGCAATCAGCATCACCGGGCTGCCGGGGATGCCGGAGTCGCAAATAATGCTGCACTGCGATAGCGTCAATTTGGCCGTCACGCCAAGGGGCCATTCAGTCGTTGGTCGAAATTAGCTGTCAGGCGATATTCCAGCTGCAGCTCTGGCCACTGATGCACAGCCCGGTGCGCGCATCGAAACGATATCCATGCCAGGGGCAAGTGACGATGCCGTGACGATCCGGTTCCACATCAAGAGGAAGCCCCAAGTGCGGGCACGCGGTTGGGATGGACACTGTTGTGCCGTCGGCCAGTTGCACACTGCGCCGCTTTTGCCGCACTTCCGTACTGTTCTTCAGCGCAGTGTGCCGCGCTCGCATCATCGCTTCGTCTTCGTCATAAAGCCTTGCATAAAGCGATGTGAAAAACGCAGCGACGGCGGCCTGCTGCCCATCGGGTATCGCGGGCACGAAAAATGCCACGGAAACGCGACACGACGCCAAGCCGGTCGATTCGGCGCGGCTATCAATCCGGCTGACAACCCTGCCGTCACTTGTGCTTGTCGTCACCCACCCGAGCCGATCAGCGTCAAGTTTCAGGTTTAGCAAAAGCGTCCCGCCGGCAGGCGTTTCGACCTTGGCAGACCAGCCCCAGTCATCGGCGGTGACAAGTTCGAGCGCGCAGAAATCGGTCGAATGAACATGCGGCAAATGTTCCCAATCGAGTGCATTCTCGATCAGCCGCGCAAGCGGTGCTTTCAATTCGCGAATATAAGTTCCGGACGGTTCCACTTGGCGGTTCTAATCGCAGGGGACCGCCATTTTCAAGCAGCAGCGGTAATCGATTTCACAACCTGCCGCCGCTTGCGTCCCATCGACCAGCTTGCTTGCAATCGCACCCCCGGGTTTGGCGCACACCAAATCTCGCCCCCATCATCAAGCGCAACGACCCACAGCAAATCGAATTCAGGGCCGTAATCGATCACGGCAACGGCGAGCCCGTTGCCCTTTTCACTGACGTGCATGGGAAGCGGTGGATTGAGCTGGGTGATCGCCATGTCCGGTCAACACCGAGCAAGGCGACAGGTTCCCGCAGCTTATCGCGGCGTGAGTTTCATCATCCGCGCGCCATCGCCATCTTCGAGCAGCCAGATCGCACCATCGGGGCCCTGTTCGACTTCGCGGATACGCCCGCCCATCGGCCATTGGTCGGCCTTGGTCGCCGTCTCTCCATTGAGATCGACCCGGACCAACGCCTCACCGCCCAGAGCACCGACAAACGCGTCACCCTTCCATTTGGGAAACAGATCGCCTTGGTAGATCATCAGGCTGCCTGGCGAAATGCTCGGGTTCCACCAGACTTTCGGTGCCAGAAAGCCGTCGCCTGCCGCGTGGTCGGGAATGTCCTTCCCACCATAATGCGATCCATTCGATTTGACCGGATACCCATAATTGGCCGCTTTTACGACGAGATTGAGTTCGTCGCCGCCCTGTGGCCCCATTTCGATATTCCACGGCTTCCCCTCGGCATCGAACGCAAGGCCGAGAGGGTTGCGGTGGCCCGATGACCATATCTGGCTTTTGACAGCGCCCTGATCGTAAAACGGATTGTCCGAAGGAATCATGCCGCTGTCGGTCAGCCGCAAGACCTTGCCAAGATTTGCGTTCATATCCTGTGCCGGATCGAATTTCTGCCGTTCGCCGCTCGAGATATACAGCATTCCGTCAGGACCGAAAGCCATGCGGTGGCCGAAATGGCCGCGTCCCGACACCTTGGGCGATTGCTTCCAGATGATCTGCAATCCTTCGAGGCGAGGTGCGCCTTCACCCATTACCAGCTTTGCGCGCCCGACGACTGCGCCGAAGCCACCTTCGCCCTCTTCGGCCCAACTCAAATAAACAAAGCCATTGTTCACAAAATCGGGATGGGCGATCACATCGCCGAGGCCGCCCTGCCCGCCGTAGGCCACCTTGGGCGTCCCGCCGACTTCCTGCGATGTTCCTGTCTGCGTATTGACCAGCATCAGCTTGCCTGCCTTTAGCGTCACAAGCGCCATGTCGGTGGCCGCCTTGTCGCGTCCGGGTAGAAAAATCATCGCCCAAGGCTCATCGAAGGTCGCGACGGTTTGCGATTGAAAGGGTGCGCCAGCAGGAGCGGCAGCGGTCCCGCCTGAATCGCACGCGGCGAGCGCGATAAAGCTGGCTGCAGCAAAAGCGATTTTCATGGCATCGAATCTCCGTTGAACATTTGGGCAAATGGGTGCCGTTGCTGTCGGTTTCCAGTCCCGATTCGCGGCTAAGAAACGCTGGAAGTTGACGAAGTTGACGACACATCATGGCAAAGCATCATCATTCGCGAAAGTTCCGAACCGTCGAGGCATTGGATAAGGCGAGGCGGAATACCATAGTTCCAAACTATAGAACATATAAGGAACTTTGTCAATATCGCCGCGATCATGAAGGGGCTTGCCGATGACAGGTGTTGGCGCTAATGCGCTGCCATCTTCTTAACATCGTCAAACATGTTGGGGTCGGGTCCGAAGGGTTCCGGCGACGAAATCCTATTCGCGTTCACAGGAGCCACATGGCCGATATAGTCGCATTGACGCAAATGATTGCCCCCCATGCCGAAAGCCTGGGGTTGACGCTTGTGCGCGTCGCGATGTTCGGCGGCACCAGTGATCCGACGCTGCAAGTGATGGCTGAACGGCCCGATACCCGTCAGTTGGCGATTGAGGATTGTGCGGCGCTGTCGCGGCTGATTTCGGACATGCTCGATGAAACCGATCCGATCGAAGCCGCTTACCGGCTTGAGGTCAGTTCACCCGGCATTGATCGGCCATTGACCCGGCTGTCCGATTTTGCCGACTGGGCAAGCCATGATGCCCGCATTTCGCTCACCGAAGAGATTGAAGGCCGCAAACGGCTCGACGCGCGGCTTGATGGCGTTGAGGGCAGCGATGTTCTCGTGACCATCATCAAATCGGGTGCGCCGATGCGGCTTGCATTCGAAGTCATTGCATCGGCCAAGCTGCTGTTGACCGACCGGCTGATCGCCGCGACCGCCCCCATCTCGCCCGACGGCGCAGACCGAATTTCAGAGGAAAGGTAAACCCATGTCCAGCCCGATTTCCGCCAACAAGGCTGAACTGCTCGCCATTGCCGACGCGGTTGCGCGTGAGAAACTGATCGACAAGGCGATCGTTTTGGAAGCGATGGAAGACGCGATTCAGCGCGCTGCGCGCGCCCGTTATGGCGCCGAGAATGATATCCGCGCCAAGATCGACGCCCAATCGGGTGATATGCGGTTGTGGCGCGTGGTCGAGGTCGTTGAAGCTGTCGATGACTATTTCAAGCAAGTCAGCGTTTCCGATGCGCAGAAGTTGCAGGCAGGCGCTGTTGTTGGCGATTTCATCGTCGATCCGCTTCCCAATATCGAATTCGGACGGATTGCAGCGCAGGCGGCAAAGCAGGTCATCTTTCAAAAGGTGCGCGATGCCGAACGCGAGCGGCAGTTCGAAGAGTATAAGGACCGCGCAGGCGAAATCATCACCGGCGTCGTCAAGCGCGTCGAGTTCGGCCATGTGGTCGTCGATCTGGGCCGTGCCGAAGGCGTCATCCGCCGCGATGCGCAGATCCCGCGCGAAGTGGCGCGCGTCGGTGATCGCGTCCGCTCGCTGATCCTCAAGGTGGTGCGGGAAAATCGCGGGCCGCAAATTTTTCTCAGCCGCGCGCATCCTGACTTCATGAAAAAGCTGTTCGCGCAGGAAGTCCCCGAAATCTATGACGGCGTCATCACGATCATGGCCGCCGCGCGCGATCCCGGCAGCCGCGCCAAGATTGGCGTGATCAGCCGTGACAGCAGCATCGATCCGGTCGGCGCGTGCGTCGGGATGAAGGGCAGCCGTGTTCAGGCAGTCGTCCAGGAAATGCAGGGCGAAAAGATCGACATCATCCCTTGGAGCGATGACACTGCGACGTTCGTCGTCAACGCGCTTCAGCCTGCCACCGTCAGCCGCGTGCTGATCGATGAGGAAGAATCGCGGATCGAAGTCGTCGTGCCTGACGATCAGCTGAGCCTTGCCATCGGACGGCGCGGACAGAACGTCCGCCTTGCGTCGCAACTGACCAATTCTGCGATCGACATCATGACAGAAACCGACGCCAGCGAAAAACGCCAGCGCGAATTCGTCCAGAATTCCGAACTGTTCCAGAACGAACTCGACGTCGATGAAACACTCGCCCAGTTGCTTGTGGCCGAAGGCTTCGCCGAGTTGGAAGAAGTCGCTTATGTCGGGGTCGAAGAACTTGCAGCCATCGAAGGCTTCGACGTCGAACTCGCAGGCGAACTCCAGAATCGCGCGCAAGAGGCACTCGACCGGCGTGAAGAGGCCAATCGCGAACTGCGTCGCTCGTTGGGCGTCGAAGATGCCATAGCGGCGATGCCGCACATCACCGAAGCGATGATGGTCACGCTGGGGAAGGCCGGGATCAAGACACTCGACGATCTCGCCGATCTCGCAACCGACGAACTCGTCCAGAAAAAGCGTGTCGATCCGCGCCGCAAGCCAGGTTCGCCAGAGCCTAAGGGCGGTGTGCTTTCGGACTATAATTTGTCCGAACAAACGGGTAATGAAATCATTATGGCAGCACGCGCACATTGGTTCGAAGATGAGGGAGACGCGAATGCGGACCCCGCCCAATGAGTGCGCTTCCGATCCTGTAGATGGACCAGAACGCCGCTGCATTCTGACAGGTGAGCATGGCCCACGGGCTGCGCTCAATCGCCTTGCACTCGACAATGCGGGGCAAGTCTGGCCCGATGTCCGTGCGCGGGCACCGGGGCGCGGGGCATGGCTTGGTGTTGATCGTGCGGCACTTGAAATTGCGATCGCCAAGGGCAAACTAAAAGGCGCGCTGGCGCGGTCGTTCAAGTCGAGCGAAATTGTCATCCCACCTGATTTTGCAGATCGGCTTGGCGTCGCATTACGTGACAACGCGCTGAATCGGCTGGGACTGGAAGCACGTGCCGGTGCGTTGCTTCTTGGCAGTGACCGGATCGGTGAATCGGCGCGCGCAGGCAAGATCTCGATGCTCCTCCATGCAGCAGACGCTGGCGAGGATGGATCGCGCAAGCTCGATCAGGCGTGGCGCGTAGGATCGGACAAGGAAGGCAGCGATTTGCGCGGGCAGACGCTGCCGGTCGGCCGCGATCCGCTTTCGAAGGCGCTCGGGCGTGAAAATGCGGTGCACATCGGCGTTGCCGATGATCGTGCGGCGAAGCGGATCGGCGAAGCGCTCGACAGATGGCTCGCTTATGAAGGCTTTAATTCGGCAGGCACGGCTTGCGAAAACACAGACGAAGGTTCATCGGCGCGCAGCGATGCGCGCCAGACTGAAGGGTTGATCGGGTAATATAATGACTGAAACGACAGACAAGCCGAAATTGGGAATGCGCGCACCGCTGGGCCTCAAGCGGACGGTCGAAACCGGCCAGGTGAAGCAGAGCTTCAGCCATGGGCGTTCGAACACCGTCGTGGTCGAAGTGAAGCGCCGCCGCATCCTGCGCCCGGGCGAAGCTGAAGCTGCGCCTGTTGAAACGGTTGCAGCGCCCCCGCCGCCTCCCCCTCCTGCGGCACCTGCTCCCGTTGCGCGCGCGGCCGAACCGCAGCTGTCGCGGCTCGAACTGCAAACGAAATTGTTGCGCGAGGCCGAAGAAGCGCGCTTTTCATCGCTCGAAGAAGCGCGCCGCCGCGAAGATCGTGCCAAGATCGACACGA
>JANOQL010000244.1:0-6348 GCA_031414835.1 Sphingomonadales bacterium
TCGCGCGCGGCGTGGGCAATTTCACCCGGAGCGTCGGGATCGGTGACGTCGATCGCCATCGTATGCGTGCCCGCCATCCCCGCCGCGGCAAGGTCGACCGCCAGCACGACGCAGCCTTCATCAAGCAATCGCGCAACCACAGCCGCCCCGATCCCCGATGCCGCCCCCGTGACGATCGCCTTGCGCCCGTCCAGATCACGCCCGCGTGCGATGGTCATCAGGCGAACTCCCGCTGCATTTCGGCCATGTCGAAATAATCGCGCCAATGCTGTATTTGCCCGGCATCGTTGATCTCGAACGTCCCCATCACGCGCAGGCTGCGCCATTTGCCGCCGATGAGGAATTTGTCGGTGCGTTCGGTCAGCACGACGTTGCCATTGGTCGCGATATGATGCGTTTCGAACTCTATCCCCTCGGCAGGCGGAAACTGCGCCATGACGGCTTGAATTTCGGTCATGCCTTTTGCCGGACCCATGGGCACATTATCCCACACTGCATCTTCGGCCATCATCGAGAGCGCGCCGGGTACGTCCATTTCGTTCCAACGCGCGACGAAATCCTCGACGATTGCCTGTGGCGACGCGGTCATATCTTGAGCACCATCTTGCCGTCATTTGTGCCCGCGAACAGCCTCAGGAACGCCGGCAGCGCATTCTCAATGCCTTCATCGATATGTTCGTCGAACACCAATTGCCCCGATTGCATCCAGCCCGCCATCGCGCCGATGCCTTCACCAAAGCGCGGGATGTAATCTGCGACAAGCAACCCGCGCATCGTCGCGCGTTTGACGATCAACTGCCAGATGTTGCGCGCGCCGGTTTTTTCGCCTGCGTTATTATACTCGCTGATCAGCCCGCAGACGCCGATTGTTGCGTGCATGGCCAAGTTGTTGAGCCCGGCATCAAGGATATCGCCGCCGACATTTTCGAAGATGACGTTGACGCCCTCTGGCGCCTCGAGCCGGATCGCGGCAGTCAGCGCGTCGACCGATTTGCCGCGATAATCGATGGCTGCATCGAAGCCGTATCGTTCGGTCAACCGCGCGCATTTTTCGGGGCCACCAGCGATCCCGATGACTTTCGACGCGCCCTTGAGCTTCGCGATTTGCCCGACAAGCGAGCCGACTGCGCCCGCAGCGCCCGTCACCAGCACGACGTCGCCCGGCTTGGGCTGGCACGCTTCGAGATAGCCGAAATAGGCGGTCATCCCGACTGCGCCCAGCACCGACAGAAAATTGGTCGGCGATGGCACGATCGACACGTCCACGGGCTGCGAAAAGCCACCCGCCACGCCCACCGAATATTGCTCAATCGCGTTAAGGCCGCTGACCCATTGCCCGACCGGAAAGCCGTCGGCCTTGCTCGCGACCACTTCGCCGACAGTCGAGGCGCGCACTGGTTCGCCAAGCGGGATCGGCGGCATATAGCTCGGCAGGTCATCCATCCACCCACGCATCGCGGGATCGAGCGAAGCGTACCGGTTAGCGATCAGAAACTGGCCGTCGGCAAGTTCAGGTATTTCCACCGTGACCAGTTCGAAATCATCGGCAACTGGCGGGCCATTCGGCCTGCGCTTGAGCAGGAAGCGTTTGTTGTGGGTCATTGTATTTTCTCCTCAATTCCAATCAATCCTCCCCAACTCGTTGGGGAGGTGGCAGTCGCGCAGACGAGTGACGGAGGGGCCAGCACCGCTGCCAAAACCCCTCCACCATTTGACGTCTACGCGTCAAACGGTCCCCCTCCCCATCAAGATGGGGAGGATTTTCAGGTCAGTCCGCCCCCCTGCCGCCATCGACGACCATCGCCGTCCCCGTCACTAGCCGCGATCTTGCTCCGGCAAGATACGAAACCGCGTTGGCAATGTCCCCAGCCTCGCCGACGCGCATCAAGGCGTTGCCATCCATGACAAACGCGCGAACCGCGTCGCTATCGCCATACGCGCCAGTAATCATTTCGGTCATGATGACACCGGGGTTGAGTGAATTGACCCGCACTGGCGGATCGAACTGTGCCGCTTCCAATGCCGCGATCTTGCTGAAATGCGTGACAGCAGCTTTGGCCGCGCAATACGCCGCGCAATCTTCAATCCCGATCAATCCCGCAAGCGAAGAGATATTGACGATACTGCCCGCGCTTTTGGTGTCGCGCATCGTGCGCATCGCATATTTGGTGCCGAGGATGACACTTTCGACATCGGCCTCCCACAGCGCGCGGAATTCGGCGAGGCTGGTATCGGGCAGAGGCTTAGAAAAGAACGTGCCGGCAGAATTGACCACGCAATCGAGGCGGCCATGTTCGGAAACGATCCGATCAGCAAGCGCCGACCACGCCGCCTCTGACAGCGTATCGAACGCGGCAAATTCGGCATCGCCGCCGATCGCTTCGATTGCCTTGACGACCGCTGCCCCGCGCTCAGGATCCCGCCCACCGCAGATCACGGCGAACCCGTCCCGAGCGAGACGCAAGGCTGCGGCGCGACCAATGCCCGACGTAGCGCCGGTGACCAGCGCCAGCTTGAGCGACATCATCATGCCAGCCCCCAGCCGCCATCGACGGAGTTAATGGTCGCAGTCATGAAACTCGCTTCGTCCGAAAGCAGAAAAACGATCGTTTCGGCAATATCGCGCGGTTCGGCAAACTGGCGCATCGGCACATCGGCAAAATTGGCGCTGTTATCGAAATAATCGGGGCCGAGCGCGCTTGCCATCATCGGGGTGCGGACAGCGCCGGGGGCCACCGCATTGACGCGAATGAAATCGCCCTTGCGGCCAAGCTCGACTCCGATGGCTTTGACCATGTTCGATAATGCCGCCTTTGCCAGACCGTAAGTCGCAGTGCCAGGAACCGCGACCGATCCGACAATCGAACTTGTCGCGACAATCGAACCTTGTGCAGGGCGACCTTGCAGCCTCATCTGCGCAACAATCTTCTGGATGCCGAGAAAAGCGCCTTCAACATGGACGCGCACGACAGTGCGCACCGCGTCCATATCGAGATCGACAACCGGCCCTGCATCCATATTGCCCGCGTTCGATACCAGCCCGTCGATCCGGCCATGTTCGGCGACGATCCCCGATATCGCATCGTCCCACGCACGCGGATCGGTCACATCGAGCGCGATGTCGGCCCCCTGTGCAATGTCGGACGCAACCGCGATGCCGCCGCACTCGGAAATCAGCCGCGCCGTCGCAAGGCCAATGCCCGACGCCGCGCCGGTCACGAGAATCACTTTGCCATCGAGACGCGGGTTCATGCCAATTCACTCATCATGCAGGCGCGATGCTCACCGGAATGGCGCTCTGCAACGATTGCCCAGTGATCGGATCGTAATTGATCGTCTCGCTGACAAGCCGGTTGGTGCCGCCACCGATCTCACGCACCGCCTCGATCCCCTTCCCCGCATCGCCCCAGGCGTGCGCCATCGAAACGACACCCGGGCGGAGCGCATCGCTCGCTTCGGCGACGGCAAACACATGGCCGACTTCGGACTCAATACGAACAATTTCACCCGACGCCACACCGATTGCCGCGAGATCGTCAGGGTGGATATGCGCGGGATTGGTCATTCGCTTAGCCTTCAGCGCGGGCAAATGCCCGCCTGTTGAATTGAAGCGGTGGCGCGTCCGCCGTGACACGAGCTTTAACGGGAAGCCTGCCGTTTCGCGGGCTGGCGTTGCATAGTTGGCCAGCGATGCAGGCATCCCGCCAGCGGCGAGATCGAACCGATGCGCGGTATCGCTTTCCGCTGGCCCGACGACAGGATGCAGATCGCCATAAATAATCGCTGCGCCGTCGGGCGTATCGGCGCGGACTTTGCTGGGGGCAACCGCGCACCCTGCCGTCATTAAGTCGAGAAAAGCTGCTTTACTTGGCAAAGAGTCCATCGGGCACGGCCCGCCTGCCAGCGGCAATCCGGTGCCGAGACGCTGCGCCAGCCCCCACAGCATCGCATATTCATCCTGCAAATCGCCCGGAGCCGGGATCAGTGCTTCGGTGAACCGTGCATAGGGCACCTCATACCACCATTCGGACAGGTTCGAGATGTCTTCGCGCTCAAGACACATGCGCGGTGCCAGCACGACATCCGAACGCTTTGCCGTCTGCGCCATCCGCACGTCGATCGACACCAGCAGGTCGAGGCTTTCGAGCGCGCGGGTCATTTTGTCCTGATCGGGGAACGCCACCACCGGATTGCCGCCGATCGAAATCAGCGCGCGGACCTGCCCGTCTCCGGGTTCGAGAATTTCATCGGCAAGCACGTTGCACGGCATTTCGGTGCCAAGATGCGTCAGCCCGCGAAACCGCGATTGCGGGAAGCCTTCGCCGAACAGCGGAACGGGCGGTCCAACCTGCGCGCGGCGCGGCGAAACCGCGGTGAACACGCGCGGGATCGACGAAAGTTCGCCTTCCTGACAGAAGCGCGCACAGATGATGTTGAGCGCAGAAACCAGCCACGCGGTCAGCGTGCCATGGCCCGCCATTTCGGGCCCGGTGCCGGTGCTCGCGACACCGCGCTGGGCTGTCGCAAACATCCGCGCCGCCGCCACGATCTGATCGGGTTCAACCCCTGCCCGTGCGCCAGCCACCTCGGGCGTGAATGGCCGGACAGCCTCTTCAAGTTCGGCCAACCCATCGACATGCGCGCCGCAGAAATTGCGGTCATGCAAGCCTTCGGCAAAGATGACGTGGATCATGCCCGCAAGCAGCGCGGGGTCTTCGCCCGGACGCACCGGGAGATACAGGCTGGCGAGCTTGGCCACATCGCTTTCGCGCGGATCGGCGACAATCAGCTTCAATCCCCGGTCGAGTGCATCGCGCAGCCGCCGCGACGGCGAAAACGGTGGCAGTGATCCGGGCGGCGCGTAATGCGACACGATCGGGTTATTCCCGATCATGAAGCAGACATCGGCGGTGTTGAAGCTGTGCATCCCGCCTTCCCACATTCCGTAACGCATCGTGGTGTAAACTTTAGCAGGCTGATCGAGTGTGACGCTGGTATACAAGTTGCGCGTCCCCATCCCTTGCGCAAACGCGGTTGCTGCGCCCACCCCGGCCGAATTCTGAAAGGCGTAAGTGCCCGCGTAAATCGCCACTGAATGCGGTCCGTGTTCATCGATGATGGCACGCAACTTCGCCGCAACATGATCAAGCGCCGCTTCGGTCGCAACGGGTGCAAACCTGCCGTCATCGCCCTTGATCTGGGACGCGCGCAACCGTTCGGGTGCGTTATGGGCATCGGCCAGCTGGCGGCCCTTTATGCAGGTATAGCCGCCGAACACGGGATCGTCGGGATCCCCGCGGACGCCGCGCACCTTGCCATCTTCGACATCGGCGATCATCGCGCAATTGGCGTGGCAGAAGCGGCAGAAGGTTTTGTGTGTGGACATCATCGCCCTCTCCTAATGCTGCGAACCTACGCCGATGGCCTGTGCTCGCGACTGTCATTTTTGGCACTTGCCGGTTTTGCGGGCCAGCCGCAGCTTTACAGCGTTCCGGGGGCCATAGCCGCGAAGCAATCGCGCGACCCGATAGACACGATAGGGAGGACAGGATGCGCTCATCCATGCTAAAACTCGGTGCCTTTGCGTCGCTTGCGATTGCAATGGTTTCCCCTGCTTACGCTCAGCCGGTTGAAGGCGAAGAAGACGAAGGCGCGATCCGCGACATCGTCGTTACTGCCCAACGTCGCGAAGAAAGCATCCAGACAGTTCCAATCGCCGTCACCGCACTCGATCAAAAGGCGCTCGACAGTGCAACGATCGAGGACATCCGCGATCTTGCTGGCCGCGTGCCCAGCCTCGTGGTTGACAGCGTTGGTGCTGGGCCATCGGCTGCCGCCATCTCGATCCGCGGCATTTCATTCGAAGATATTGAAAAAAGCTTCGATCCAGCAGTTGGGGTTGTCGTAGACGGCGTCTTTATCGGCACGAATACCGGCCAGTTGCTCGACTCATTCGACCTTGAACGTCTCGAAGTGCTGCGCGGCCCGCAGGGCACCTTGTTCGGTCGCAACACGATCGGTGGCGTGATCAGCGTTCAGCGCACCAAGCCGACCGAAGACTTCGAAGTGCGTGGGCAAGCCGCCTATTCGAATTTCGATACCAAGCGCGGACGGCTTGTTGTGAATACCGGAATGCTCGGGGGAATTGTAGCCTTCAAGGCGTTCGCTTTCCACGATCAGACCGATGGGTTTTACCGCAACGTCACCAAAAATAAGCGCGAAGGTGCATATAAGGTCCAGACCCTCGGAATTTCGGCGCTGATCAAACCATCGGACGCGATCACGGCATTGATCACCTATGAACACATGCGCGAACGTGGCGAAACAATCGTCGTTCCCACGTCGAAC
>JANOQL010000245.1:0-5480 GCA_031414835.1 Sphingomonadales bacterium
GACGAGCGAGATCGGCACGATCGACGAAGCCTTGCGCGCGTCCGAAGCCGATATTGCCAAGCTGCAGGCCAAGCTCCGCGAAGCCCGCACCCGCCAGTCCTCAATCATGACGCG
The DNA here is from genome assembly GCA_031414835.1 of Sphingomonadales bacterium. Taxonomy (GTDB): domain Bacteria; phylum Pseudomonadota; class Alphaproteobacteria; order Sphingomonadales; family Sphingomonadaceae; genus Aquisediminimonas. The sequence goes on from JANOQL010000245.1 coordinate 115, forward strand.
GATGGAAACCGCGACCAACCGGATGAAAGTCCGTGAGGCCTATGCCGGACCGCGTGTCGATGATGCCTTTGCCCGCTTCGACGTTCTCGAACGCCGTGTCGATTTTGCCGAAGCGCGTGCCGATGCGGCCGAACTCGGCGGAACGACAAAGACACTTGAGGAAGAAATCGCTGAGCTTCAGACAAACGAGAAGGTCGATGCTGATCTTGCCGCGCTGAAGGAAACGATGGCGAAGAAGGGCTGACCCGATGGATATTCTTATTCCTATCATCATCGTGCCGGTGCTCTTTATCGGTCTGCCGTGGCTGATCTTCCACTACATCACAAAGTGGAAACAGTCCGCCACGCTGACCCAGGCCGACGAAAAGCTGCTCGACGACATGTTCGAAACAGCCCGCCGCCTCGAAGATCGCCTCGAAACCGTCGAACGCATCATCGCTGCGGATGACCCCACTTTCAAACCGGGCCGCTGAGCCGGTCAGGATCAGGAGACAAGACGTGAAACAACCCTTCTTCCTCGACAAACGCCGCGGCAAACTCGCCGGAGTGTGCGCAGGGATCGCCGACTACTTCAACGTGGATGTGACCGTAGTGCGCATCGCGACAGTGCTCGGCACGATCCTGCTCTGGGGCGGGCTGGCTATCCTTTACGTCCTGATCGCCTGGGTCGCCGACGCCAGACCAACCTACTGAATCATAGATAAGGGAGAGATCCAATGACCGCTCGCCGCACCTCTTTCTACCTCGACAAGCAGAACGCCAAATGGTCGGGCGTCTGCGCAGGCATCGCCGACTATACCGGCGTCGATCGCACCTGGGTGCGCGTTGGCGCGGTGCTGGTCACACTAATGGGGGCATTCCCGTGGACGCTGATTGCCTATGCCATCACCGCGTGGATGGCACAGCCCAAGCCGATGGGACTGTATGACGATGCCGACGATGCCAAATTCTGGCAGGGCGTTCGCCAGTCACCCGCGCGTTCGACCCGCGACGTCCGCAGCCGCTTTCGCGACATTGATCGCCGTCTTGCCGATGTCGAAACCTACTACACCAGCCGCAACACCGCACTCGCCGCCGAAATCGACGCACTGCGCTAAAACTGGCACACAGGGAGATACGATATGTCATGGGGTGGACCAGGGTTTATCATCGCGATCATTGCCATGAGCACGATCGGATGGGTGATCACCAGCTGGATCAGGGCCAAGCACGGCTACCCGCTTGAAGGCGAATGGGGCGGCGCGGTCAATCGGCAGGATCCCGAAGCCGACCGGAAGATCGCTTTGCTTTCGGCTGAAAACGAGAAGCTGGTGGGCAGGATCTGACGGCTTGAGGAACGGATCGCGGTGCTCGAACGCATCGCGACTGACAGCTCGACCCGGCTCGCCGCCGAAATCGACACATTGAGATAAGGATCATCAGGATGAGCCCCGAACTTGCCGAAGCCCTCGCCCCATTCTTTGCCGTGCTGGCACTGATGCTTCCGATCTGCTGGGTGATCGTCACCCGGATGAAGATCAAGAATGGCTATCCGTTGGAAAGTCAGTGGGGCAAGCCGATCTACCCCAGATCGACCGACGAACAGGTCGAGCGCGTAAAGTTGCTGAGCCAGGAAAATGCCCAGCTCCGCGCCGAACTCGGCTCGATCAAGGACCGGCTCGCCAATGTCGAACGGATCGTCACCGATGGCCCGATCCAGCTCGCCAATGAAATCGAAACCTTGCGCGGTCGCACCAACTGACCGCACAGTCTTAAGGGAGGACATATCATGCCAACCAACGTCGTCATCATGGTGCTCGGCATCATCCTGATCAGCACTCTCGGCCGGATTTACATGGCCAAACACGGGCTCGATCGCCGCGGGCGCCGCCTGTCGAACGGCCTTCCCGATCCCGCAGGCAATGCCGATGCCGAACGTGCCCGCGAGGAAATCAAATCGCTCAAGGAACGCATTGCCGTTCTCGAACGCCTCGCCACCGACACCAACTCCGCCGTAGCGCTCGACCGCGAAATCGAGCGGCTGCGCTAGGCCTTAACCCGGGAGACGCCACATGACCGACCCCACCCTTTACGCCATGATCGCGCTCAGCAGCCTTGCCGCTGTCGCCATCCTTGCCACCGTAGGCCTCCGCGGCTTCAACGGCTGGCTCTCGCTCCAGCGCGCGCAGATCGATCTGCGCGGTAAGGCGACCGCTGCACCTTCGCCGATGAACCGGATCGAGATCGCCGACCTCAAAGAGCGCATCCGCAAATTGGAAGCGATTGCGGCAGGTGTCGATTTGTGACAGTCAATATCTCCCCGTTACGGGGAGGGGGACCGACGCGCGCAGACGCGCTGGTGGTGGGGTTGGACGCGGCGCAAAACCCCTCCACCACGCTTCGCGCGGTTCCCCTCCCCATTATGGGGAGGTATGATTAAGGGGCAACCAATGCACATCACCGAAGCCCAAACCGATCAGCGCCGCGCCTATGTCGGCGGGGGACCGGGGGCCATCGTGTCTTCGCTGGTCTGGTTCGCCGCTGCCTATGCCGACCCGAATTACGGCACGGCGTTTGCTTTCAAGCTGCTGTTCTTTGCTGGGTTTCTGATCTTTCCCGTCGCGCTGCTGGTCGAACGTCTCGCGTTCAAACGCGCCAAGCCTGCCGCTGACAATCCCTTGGGCCTCATTGCGCTCGAAAGCACGATTGCGATGATCGGTTGCCTGATCGCGGCGTGGCTGCTGCTGCCCTACCGGCCCGAGCTTGTCTTCCCTTTGGCCGCGGTCGCCATCGGCACGCATTATTTCGCGTTCAAATCGGTTTATGGTGACAAGCTCTATTGGGCATTGGCCGCTGCGATCACGATGGTTGGCTGCGCGGGCATATTCAAGTTCGCGCCGATTCCCGGCGGAGTGATCCTCGCTGTTGCCGTTATCGAGCTTGGGTTCGGGATCATTCTGACGGCACTATCGATGAAGCTGGCCCCATAAGGCCATTGCACGTCGGCAGCCGCCTGCTATCGGCCCCCCGATGCAAAGCCTGTCTGATATTGCCGAAGAATATGAATGTCTTGATGGCGACGATCGGTATCGCCTGCTGATCGATCTGGGGCGCAGCCTCGACCCGATGCCCGATCCGCTCAAGACCGATGCCACGCTGGTGCGCGGCTGTTCGGCGAGCGTCTGGGTCTACCCGACGCGAACCGATGATGGGCGGCTGCATTTCCTTGCCGATAGCAACGCCGCGATCACCAAGGGAATCATCACGCTGGTGCTGGCCACGGTGCAGGATCGCGCGCCTGCCGATATCCTTGCGATCGATATCGAAGGCGAACTCGGCCCGTTCGATCTCAAGAACCAATTGAGCTCGAACCGCACGCAGGGTATCCCGAACATGATCGCGCTCATCCGGCAAACGGCAGAACGATTGGCTTGAGCGCCGAATTGCGGTAGGCCGAAATCATGGCATATCGTTTGCTTTTCGCTGCAGTGCTGATGGCCATATCGCCTCCGGCGTTCGGGCAAGCGCGCAGCTTTTCGGTTGGCGGGATGGCAATTGCCGAAACCGATATCGTCGACGCACGCGGGCTGCCCGATGCGGCAGGAAATGCGTTGCTTCAGGTCACGCTCGATACGCTAGCCGCCGAGCGGCTGGCCGCAATGACTCAGACTCCCGGACAGGAACTTCCGATCGTTTTGAACGGGGATACGATCAGCACGCCGGTCATCCGCGAGCCCATTACGGGCGGCACCTTCGTCATCGCGGGGCAATTTACGCTAGCCGAGGCGGATCGGCTGGCCAAACTGATTTCGGGCAAAGACCCGCTGCCAGACAGCCTCGAAGACGACGTGCCGTAACTAGAGCGCCAGTCGCCGATCTTCGGCTGCACGCAGCACTTCATAAGCGGTCTGGATCGCGGTGAACCGCGTCGCGGCATCCTTGTCACCGGGCTTTACGTCGGGATGATTGGCCTTGGCGAGCATGCGCCACGCCGCTTTCACCGCGTCGAAATCGCAGTCAGGTGCCAGATCGAGAATATCGAGCGCGCGCATTTCTTCGCGGCTGCGCGATCCATCGCCAGGGCCGCCCCAGCCATAATGCTGCGCCTCTTTATAACCCGAAGCATCGCGACGCTCATCGGCCTCGCGAGCGGCGGCATCTTCGGCGCTCAACCCTTCGAAATAATCCCAGCGACTGTTATATTCAGCCGCGTGCGCGAGGCAGAAATACCAGCGTTCGGGGCTGTTTGGAGATTTTGGCGCAGGCCTGTCACCGACCTCGCTGCAGCCGTGCCGATCGCACAGCCGCACTTTGACTGCCTCAGACGTCGTGCCGTAGCCGCGCCAGCGGGGGAAGCCCCAATCCATCGAACGTGTCGGTTTGCGCGCCATATCCGCGCGCCGTTACGCGAGAGCGCCTCCCGACGCCATGCGAAAAATGCCAGAGGGTCTGTAAGCCGGGTTCTGTCCTCCGCCACAGCCTAGGCTACGGCGAATGGGCGACCATTCCTCTAGGAGCACCGTCGCCGATGCCCTCAAGCAACCAACCCGGGCGACTGGGTGAAGGAAACCCATATGCCGCCCCTATTCGGTCTTGCTCCCGGTGGGGTTTGCCGTGCCGTTCCCGTTGCCGGGACCGCGGTGCGCTCTTACCGCACCGTTTCGCCCTTGCCGCCACAAATGACGGTGGTTTGTTTTCTGTGGCACTGTCCCTGGGGTCACCCCCGCCGGGCGTTACCCGGCACCGTTCCTTGCTGGAGCCCGGACTTTCCTCCCGTTTCTGCCGAAGCAAAAAACCGGCGGTCGCCCGACCCTCTGGCAAATTTTCTTTAGGGCCGGCCCTTGTCGGATACAATCTCTAAACCCGCTCATGTCGAGCGTAGCGAGACACGTCGGTCCAGCTAACATAGCCTCTCTACTTCGCTTGTGAGCGGGAGCGGGTTGTTCTACTGCTTATCAATCGTCCCCCGTTGGCTTCGGCAGCAGCAACCCGAGCAGGATCGCGCGGCATTCGCCATCGATGATACCGTCGATCATTTCGGGGCGAAACCGCCGCTGGAACGCACGGATCGCCGCAGTCTGATCGGCGACGTCATATCCGAAGCGTTCGAGCGCGAGCAAGAAACCGCCATCGGTCCAGTGCGGGTCCATGAGATTTTTGGTCGGTCTCGGCAGCGCCAGCCGCAATCGCGCGAGCCGTCCCCATGGGAACAGTTCGCCCGGGTCTTCCTTGCGGGCAGGCGCAATATCCGAATGGCCGACAATATTGCCGCGCGTGACGGTGTGGCGCGTCAGGATATCCTGCATCAGCGCGATCACCGCACTCACTTGTGGGTCAGGAAAGGGGCGGTAGCCAAATTCATGCCCGGGGTTGACGATCTCGATCCC
>JANOQL010000246.1:0-9807 GCA_031414835.1 Sphingomonadales bacterium
TCTGCGTGTGACAGTGCTACAAAGGCTGCACACGCTGTTTCGCTCACGCGAAATCTTCATTCACAACGGCGCTGCAATGCGACGGCTCCATGTGTCTGCAAAGACGCAAGTGGCAGCGGTTGCAGCTGCGGCATTTGTCGTGCTGGTCGGTGGCTTTGGCATCGTGCAAGCCGCCATCGGAACGTCGGCTATGTCTGGCGCAATTGCAGATTATGCAGGGCATCGCGCCGAAGTGGCTGCGATGGCAGCGCGCGTCGATGCGCTTCGCGCGGATGTCACAGCAATCCGGCAAACAGCAAAATCGCATGTTGCGCGCCTCGAATCGCGTCAGGCCTTTCTTGCTGCGATGCTTTCAGGCCAAGGTGATCCGGCAAAGCTCGCTGCGCTGCTTCCTACAGGGGCCGAAGAAACGCCAGCAGCAGCGCGCGACTTCGCCGCGATGTTCGCAAGCGTCAATCACAACCAGATTGCCATGGCTGCAAAAGTGCGGGCTGCCAATGAAGCGCGGTATCGCGAAACCGCTCAAATGGTGGCTGGTCTCGGGATCGCGCCTGCTGCGCTGTCAGGCAAAGGCGGTATGGGCGGGCCATATGAACCTGTCGCTGCCGATGCGCCGAAGTCAGGGAAGGCCGATCCGCAGTTCCGGGCATTGTTCGACAGCTGGAAAAAGCTTGACCGACTGAATACCGCCATCGTTGCCATTCCCTCGGCACGTCCCGTGACTGATAATATTCAGGTCAATTCGGGCTTTGGCGTTCGCAGCGATCCTTTTCGTGGCGGGCGCGCAATGCATGCCGGCGTCGATATTCCGGGTGCCCACGCAACACCGATCTATGCGACCGCCGATGGCTATGTTGGCCGCGCAGGCCGCGCAGGCGGTTATGGCAATCTGGTCGAACTGGAGCACGGTCGCAGCATACAGACGCGCTATGGCCATTTGTCGTCGTTGCTTGTCACAACAGGCACGCGGGTAAAGCGCGGCCAGTTGATCGGCTTGATGGGATCGACCGGGCGTTCGACAGGCACGCATCTTCATTACGAAGTGCGGATCGATGGCCGTGCAGTCAATCCGATGCCCTTCCTGCAAACGTCTGACTATCTGCTGGCCATGCAGAGGCGCGCTGGCACCGCGGTTGGTGGTCCAGTTGAAACAGCCGCGAAGTAAATTCGCGCACTTGTCGCGCTGGCGTGACAGGCCTATCTTGACTGCATGAACGTAACAATTTCAGACTCAGCAGCGGCGCGTGTTGCCGCGATTGCGATGCGGCAGAACAAGCCTGCAATCCTTCGACTGTCGGTCGAAGGTGGGGGCTGTTCCGGATTCCAGTACAAGTTCGGGCTTTCCGACAGCGTCGAAGCCGATGATATGGTGAGCGAGACAGGTGCGGCGAAGCTGGTGGTCGATCCGGTCAGCCTCGATCTGATTGCAGGCGCGGAAGTCGATTACGTCGAATCATTGGGCGGATCGGCGTTTCGCGTGACCAACCCCAATGCGGCTTCTGGCTGCGGCTGCGGATCGAGCTTTTCGATCTAGTGAAAATCGCCACCTATAATGTGAACGGCATCAAAGCGCGGTTGCCGCGGTTGATCGAGTGGCTCACCGAAACTCAGCCCGATGTCGTGTGTCTTCAGGAACTCAAATCGAGCGATGAAACGCTGCCGATCACCGATGTGGAAGCCGCAGGGTATCGCGGCGTATGGTACGGGCAAAAGGGATTTAACGGTGTCGCGATCCTTGCCAAGGGCGATGCCCCTATCGAAGTGCAGCGCGGCCTCGACGGTGAGCCTGAGGATGAGCATAGCCGCTACATCGAAGCCGATGTGTTCGGCATTCGCTTGGCTGGCATCTATCTTCCAAACGGCAATCCGCAGCCAGGACCGAAATTCGATTACAAGCTGCGCTGGATGGAACGGTTGCGCTCACGCGCAGCCGACCTTCTCGCGCGCGAAGCGCCGACAGTGATTGCGGGCGATTATAACGTCATCCCGACCGACGCTGACATCGCGTATCCCAATGCCATGCGTGACGATGCGCTGATGCAGCCCGAAAGCCGCGCAGCGTATCGGCGCTTGCTCAGCGAGGGCTGGACCGATGCACTGAATGCGCTTTATCCTGCCGCCCCGCTATGGACCTTCTGGGACTATCAGGCCGGCGCATGGCAACGCGACGCAGGCTTCCGCATCGATCACCTGCTGCTCTCGCCCGAAGCCGCCGACCGGCTGGTGAGCGCAGGCGTCGACAAAGATCATCGCGGCCGCGAAAAGGCCAGCGATCACGCGGCGACCTGGATTGAATTGGTGGACTGAAGGTCGTCGCAAGCCGTCACGGGAATAAATCCCGTGACGTCAGTCGATGCTTCGCTCGCTGGCCGGGCTTGCGCGAGGGTGATTTAGCAACGCTAAATCATGCCCACGCTGCGCCTAATACCGCTCCAATTCCACCATCATCTTGCGATATCCGTGGACGAAACAGGCCGGCACGATATCTGGCTTTTCAAGCACATTCACGCGCAGGCGGCGCTTCTGCATTTCCGAAATCAGCGCAGTGAGTTGCAATTCGGCAACGCGGGCACCGACGCAGCGATGGATGCCGTAACCGAACGCCAGATGCCGCCGGGCGTTTTCGCGTTCGACCTTGATCTTTTCGCCTTCGGGGAAAATCTCTTCGTCACGATTGGCTGACGCATACCAAAGCGCGATCTTGTCGCGCTTCTTGATCTGGTGGCCGAACAGTTCGGTATCTTCCATCGCGGTGCGGCGCATATGCGCAAGCGGCGTCTGCCAGCGCAGCAGTTCGTGCATCGCGTTGACCGCGAGTTCGGGATCGTGGTTGGCCTCGAGGATCGCGCGCTGATCGGGGAATTGATCGAGACCCCACGCATAGGCCGTCATGGAATTGCGCGTCGTATCATTCCCGCCGACAATCAGAAGGATCAGATTGCCCATGAATTCGAATTCACTCATGTTCTTCATCGCATCGGATTGGAGCATGATCGAGATCAGGTCATGCTGCCCCGGCGTCGCCGCCTTGCGATCCCACAGGTGTTTGAACGACGCCCCCATTTCGAACGCGGTATCGCGGCGGAAGGCACGCTGTTCGTCGGTGTCGAAGCGCTCGACGTCACCCAGCACATCAGACCAGGCGGTGAGCTTGCGACGTTCTTCCCACGGAAAATCGAACAGCACTGCAAGCATCTGCGTCGTCAGTTCCATCGACACCAGATCGACCCAGTCGAACGGCTTTCCGACGGGCAGCGAATCGAGCACTTCGGCCGTGCGCTCAACCGCACCGATGCGCATCCGTTCGACTTCGGACGGGCCGAATGCCGGGGCCACCGTGCGGCGCTGCGCGGTGTGGTTTGGCGGGTCCATCGCGATGAACATCGGCATCGGGATTTCATGTTCCTTGAGATGTTCGATCCCGTCGCCTGCAACGGTGATCCCGCCGACTTCCCAATTCGATGAAAACAGCTTGGGCAACGCTTCGATATGCTGGATTGGCTTGTAGTTCACGACCGCCCAATGCGGGCCGAATTTCGAGCTTTCGTTGCGGTGGATCGGGCCTTTGGCGCGCATTTCGCGGAACGGCGCATCGAAACGGTCTTCGGACCAGACTTCGGGACGAGTCACATCCCAAGGATCGACTGCTGTTTCGGTTGCCGGTTCGGCGGCGAATGCGGTGGCCATATGTCCTGCTCCTCTATTTGCGTTGCAGAATGCTACTGTTTACAGCAATGTCAATAGCCCGGCGACGAAGCGCCAGTGTCAAGCGCCGGGCGCAGGCCGAACAGCGCGCGCCAGCCGCCGCCTGAACGCAACACACCAAAGCGGAACAGCCGCGCCGCAATGAAGATCGTGATTGCGACCCACAGCCCTTGCCACGCCAGCGCGATCAGATGCGGCCCGATCGCCGGATCGGTCGCACCCTTGGCCGCCATCGCGAAAGGCGAGCTGAACGGAAAACACTGCGCGAATGTCGCAATGCTGCTGCCGGGGTTCCCTGCTGCAGCCGATGACAGCCCGAACATCCCGACCTGAAAAATCGTAATCGGCAAAGACAGCATCTGGATTTCGCGCATCGATGAGGCTTGCGCTCCCACACCGAGGAACACAGCCCCCAACAGCATATACGCCATCGTGAAATAGAGTGCGCAAAGGATCAGGAACGGCACCAACCCGACCGCCGGGGCAAACCCCGATACTAGCGGATTCGATGGCAAGAGTTGCGCCGCCGCAAGTGCCATCAATGCCCAGAACCCGACAAACACCAGCGCCACGCCGAACATCCCGACCAATTTCCCCAGAAACACCGATTCAAGCCGCACCGCTGCGGCGAGGATTTCGATGACCTTGTTCGACTTCTCCTCGGCAAGCATCCCGACCGACTGACCCGCAAGCAGCAAAGTCAGGAAGAAAATCCCGAACACCGCACCAAAGCCCGAAGCTTGGCGCGCCGACGAACTTGGAAGGGGCGCTGAAACAGCTGCGATATCGGCGCTAACCTTGGGCCCTGATGCCAAAGCTCCTTCGGCAAGTGCCGCCAGATAACGCGCATGGCGATCACTAGGCGGCACGAACCGAATACGCGGTGTCGCAAGCGAACCAGACAGCACTGCGCGAACCTCTGATTCGCTTTCCGCAATGATCGTATCGGCCTGTGCCGCACCCTTTCCGTTGGGGGCCATGATTTCGAGCCGTGGCGGCATATCTTCAAGGCGATAGAGCTGCCTGAGTTCAGCATCGACTGCACGCAGCTTTGCGGCATCGCCCTGCCCCACAATCGCCAGCAGTCGCATCTTGCCAACCGAATTTGTGGCAACGCTCGCCGCGCCTGTTCCACTCACCACGCCAAGCCCGAGCATGAACAGCGGGGCCAGCAAAAACAGCAGGAAGGTTGGAGTCGCAACAATCGAAAGGAAATCGCGCCGCGCAATCACGACGGCATCGCGGAAGAGATTGCGCACTACAGCGTCTCCCCACGCAGATCGGCCGTTTCACCGACCAATTTGACGAACGCTTCATGCAAGCTGGGCCGCTCGATTGTCAGCCCAGCAATCCCGTGCCCTGCCTGCACCAGCGCCATGACGAGCTTTTCCGGGCCATCGGCGGGAACGGTGAACCGCCACCTGTCCCCCACATGCTCTGCATCGGGCGGCAACAGTCGCGCCACCGCATCGCCACCCGAACACGGCTCGTAATTGGCGCGCATCGGCAAGCTCGACCGCGCGTCATCGACGCTGCCTTCGAACCGCACTTGCCCGCCTGCGATGATCGACAACGCGTCGCACATGCGTTCGGCATGGCCCATGACGTGCGTCGAAAACAGGATCGTCGCCCCGCGCGCGCGTTCGGCAAGGATCAATTGTTCGAGATGGTTCTGGTTGACCGGATCGAGCCCCGAAAACGGTTCATCGAGCACGATCAATTCGGGCCGGTGGACAATGCTGCCGAGCAACTGCACCAGCTGCGCCATGCCTTTGGAGAGCTTCCTGATCTTGGCGTCGATCGCGCGGCTCAGCCCTGCCTCTTCGAGCATTTCGGCCCCGCGTTTGCGCCCTTCGGCCCAGCTCAATCCGCGGAGCGCCCCCATGAAGGCGATCGCCTCCTTGGCCTTCATCCCCGGATAGAGTCCGCGTTCTTCGGGCAGATATCCAACGCGGTGGCTCATATCGCGCGGGCGCGAACTGCCCAGCAGGCTGCGGCTGCCACTATCAGGATCGATGATGCCGAGCAGCATCCGCAGCGTCGTCGTCTTGCCCGCGCCATTGGGGCCGAGCACGCCGTAAATGCTGCCTTGTGGCACCGACAGGCTGACGCCATCGACTGCGCGGAATTGGCCGTAACGCTTGACCAGCGCCTCTGCGCGCACCGGCACCGCTTCACTTGTCGTCACGCATGGCTCCCAATGTCATCGCGGCCCTGCTACCGGGCGGTGTGACCCATGACAATAACGCTCTCAAGAACCGGCTAAAGGCCGAGGCTGAAAGACTTGGCTTTGTTGCGTTCGGGGTGACAGCCGCCGATCAGGATCATGGGCCTGCGCTCGATAGCTGGCTGGCGAGCGGTGCGCATGGCGAGATGGGCTGGATAGAAGCGCGCAAGGATCAGCGACGCGGCCCGCGAGCGCTCTGGCCAGAAGCGCGCAGTGTGATCGCACTGGGAATGAGTTACGCGCCCCAAAATCCTCCCCATCTTGATGGGGAGGGGAACCGCCCGAAGGGTGGTGGAGGGGTGTGTCCGGAGGAGACTCGTTCTGCATCACCCCTCCGTCACCGCTGCGCGGTGCCACCTCCCCATCAAGATGGGGAGGAACAAAGCAGGGGCCAAATCTCGGTCTACGCGCAGGGGAAAGACTATCACGATGTTGTCAAAAAGGCATTGAAGGCGCTCGCGCGCTGGCTAATCGCCGAAGGTGGTGGCGAACTCAAAGTGTTCGTCGATACCGCCCCCGTCATGGAAAAGCCGCTGGGGCAAGCGGCAGGGCTCGGCTGGCAGGGCAAGCACACCAATCTTGTCAGCCGCGAACATGGCAGCTGGCTGTTTCTCGGCAGCATCTTCACCACGCTCGATTTGCCTCCCGATGCCCCGCACGAAGACCGCTGCGGCCGTTGCACCGCGTGCCAGACCGCGTGCCCGACCGATGCGTTCCCTGCCCCCTATCAGCTCGATGCGCGGCGGTGCATTTCCTATCTGACCATCGAGCATAAGGGCCCGATCCCTCACGAGTTTCGCGTCGCGATGGGCAACCGCATCTATGGCTGCGACGATTGCCTCGCGGTCTGCCCGTGGAACAAATTTGCCGATGCAGCCGCAGCCAACCGTGCCTTCGCCGCGCGCGAGGGGATGAACGGGCCGGTGTTGGCCGAACTGCTCGCGCTCGACGATGCCGGATTCCGCGCGCGCTTTGCCGGGTCGCCGATCAAGCGGATCGGGCGCGACCGAATGGTGAGGAATGCTGCCATTGCTGCGGGGAATAGTGGCGATGCTGGACTGGTGTCGGCGTTGAAGCGCCTTGCCAGCGATGCGGATGGTGTGGTCGCTGAGGCGGCTGGGTGGGCTTTGGCGCGGTTAGCAATTTAGCCCGACCGTTCACATCGTCACCCCGCACTTGATTCAGGGCCGGGCTTAAGTGCTCGCCGGAAAAGGCTCGCAAGTGCCACTTCCATCGCCAAGGCAGCCCAGCCCCGTGTCAAGCACTGGGTGACGAGTTTTGATTGACAGGGTTGGTTTCAATTCTGGCCAGCAGATCGCGCGCAAACCCGGTCAGCGTATCATCGCGTGCGCCCATGATGACGATGCGGTCTCCGAGGCGCGCTGATTCGACCAGCCAATCGCCACACGCCTCACGCGTCGCAATGTGCCGTGCCTGCCCCCCGCGCGTGACGATCTGATCGACCAGCCATTCGCTTCCCCGGCTGCGGTCGACAGTCCCGCCGAAATAGACCGGATCGCAAATCACCACTTCATTGCTAGCGCCTGCGCTTGCCAGCGTGTCTGCCAGTTCGGCCCCCATCTGCCGCAACGGGCCAAACCCGTGCGGCTGGAAGAACAGCAGCACCCTTCCAGGAAACGCCCTGAGCGTTGCGAGCGTTGCGGCAATCTTGTCGGGATTGTGCGCGAAATCGTCGATCACGGTGACGCCGTTGGCGGTACCGATCACGTCGAACCGGCGCGATAGCCCAGCAAAGCTCTCAAGCGCCTCGGCGGCCTGCGCCAGTGGCACCTCGGCAAGCTGCGCTGCGGCAAGCGCTGCCAATGCATTCGACACATTATGCGCCCCTGGCACCGCGAGTGCGATCCGCATCCCGTTCACCGTAAAGTCGATCCCATCGGGCCGGGGATTGAGGTCGGTCGCGCGGAGCCGTGCGCCTGCGCGCATTCCGAAGGTCAACGACTGCCCGGTCGCCAACATCCGCGCTTCGGCGTCGTCGACATTGATTGCCAAGTGTTTCCCGGCGCTCAAAAAATCGCCGAACAGCATCCGCAACTCATCCATGCTTTTGTGATCAAGGCTGACATTGTTGAGCACCGAAATCGTTGGGCAATACAGCGCGATCGACCCGTCGCTTTCATCGACTTCGCTGACGAACACATCGCGCCCGCCCACCCGCGCGCCGCTGCCGTAGTTCTTCATGATGGCACCGTTCATAATCGTCGGATTGCGGCCCGCGCAATCAAGGATCCAGCCGATCATGCCTGTGACAGTCGATTTGCCGCTCGTCCCGCCAACCGCGATGCTGACAGGCGCGGCGTTGAACAATTGCGCGAGCAGTTCAGCGCGCGTCATGCGGGTGCAGCCAAGCTCAGTGGCGCGGACAATATCGGGCACGCTCGCCTCGACCGCAGCCGAAGCCACGACGATCTGATCCTCCGAAACCACGCCGCTGCCATCCTGCGCAGACAGCGCGATCCCCTTCGCCGCCAGCGCTTCGAACTTTGCCGACAACCGCCCCTGATCGAGCGACCGGTCAGACCCCGCAACGCGATGCCCCTGCGCCGCGACAATCTCGGCGAGCGGCATCATCCCGGAGCCGCCAATGCCGCAGAAGAAATAGGATTTGGGAGTCATGATCGGGGTCTTAGGCTGCTTATTCTGCCAGCGGCAAGCGCAGTCGCGCCATTAGGCCGCCCAAGTCTTCGCTTTCATCGAGCACGACAGACCCACCGTAGATCTCGGCCACATCACGGACGATGGCGAGGCCCAAGCCAGTGCCGGGTTTGGTCGTATCGAGACGCGCGCCGCGACTGAACAGTTTTTCGCGTTCGTCCGCCGGGATCCCCATCCCATCATCTTCAACCTGGAGTTCGACGAAAGCTCCATCGCGCTCGACAGTCACGAACACGCTGCCACCACCATATTTGGCAGCGTTTTCAACGAGATTGCCGAGCATTTCATCGAGATCCTGCCGCTCGACATGCGCTGACAGCGTTTTCATGCCGCCCATATCGATGCGGACATTGGGATAAAGCCGAGCAACCGCGCGCTCGACCGATTCGAGGCTCGACCAGACTTCGGCGCGGCTGTGCGCGTGGCCACGCCTGCCGACCGCGCGCGCGCGCGCCAGATGATGATCGACCTGGCGGCGCATCGTCGTCGCTTCGCGGATGACCGCTTCGGGAAGGTCGGGGGCTTGTGCTGTCGCTGCGTTGAGGATCACCGTCAGCGGCGTTTTGAGCGCATGAGCAAGATTGCCAGCATGACGCCGCGCTTCTTCAGCCTGATTTTCGTTGTGATCAAGCAGCCCGTTCAATTCGGCGACTAACGGGGCAAGCTCATCTGGCAATTCCTCGGGCTCGACACGGCTGGCGCGCCCCGCACGCATTTCGGCAAGTTCGCGGCGGAGCGCGCGCAGCGGCCATAATCCGTAAAGCGTTTGCAACGTGGCCATGATCAGCAGCCCGAGCGCGAGCAGTGCAAAGCTCCTGATCAACGTCTGGCGCACCGTGCCGATCTGATCGTCGAGAAAATCGCGATTCTGGGCAACCTGGAACCGCCACCGCACCGGCGATCCAGGCAATCGCACATCGCGTTCGACGATGCGCAGCGGTTCGTCGGAAAATTGTTCGCTGTCATAGGTCAGCAGGTTTTCGGCAGGCTTCGGATCGGGCTTCAACCGCCTATCCCAAAGCGAGCGCGACGGGAAAGGCGGGAAATCCGGCCCGCTGACCTGCCAGTAAAACCCCGAATAAGGTTCCAGAAAGCGTTGATCGCCCAACGGCCGGTTGAGCCGGACTTCGCCGAAATCGTCGATCTCGGCCGCCGCAATCATCGAGGTCAGCACATATTGCTGGCCTTCATCGAAATTG
>JANOQL010000247.1:0-5531 GCA_031414835.1 Sphingomonadales bacterium
CTTGATCAGCGCGTTCTTCGGCTCCTGTAGAATGGTGACCAAAGCGGCAATGTCGAGGTCTTCGAGTGTCGCAATCACAGGTAGCCGCCCGACAAACTCAGGGATCAGCCCGTATCGCAACAAATCCTCTGGCTCCACCGATTTGAGTGTCTCACCCGTCCGGCGATCGTCCGGTCCTGCAACGTGCGCGCCAAACCCGATCGATTTGCCCTGCAACCTGTCGCCGATAATTTTTTCGAGCCCGGCAAACGCCCCGCCACAGATAAACAGGATGTTGGTGGTGTCGACTTGCAGGAATTCCTGCTGAGGATGCTTGCGACCGCCCTGTGGCGGAACGCTAGCGACGGTGCCTTCCATCATTTTGAGCAGCGCCTGCTGCACGCCTTCACCGCTGACATCGCGCGTTATCGATGGATTTTCAGCCTTGCGACTGATCTTATCGATCTCATCGATATAAACAATTCCGCGCTGAGCGCGTTCGACGTTGTAATCAGACGCTTGGAGCAGCTTTAGAATGATGTTCTCGACGTCTTCGCCGACATAGCCAGCCTCGGTCAGTGTCGTGGCATCGGCCATCGTGAACGGCACATCGAGGATCCGGGCCAGCGTCTGCGCCAAAAGCGTCTTCCCGCACCCGGTTGGCCCCATCAGCAGGATATTCGATTTGGCAAGCTCGACGTCGGAACCTTTGCCGCCGTGGTTGAGCCGCTTGTAGTGGTTATGAACCGCCACCGAAAGAACGCGTTTTGCACGTTTTTGCCCGATCACATAGTCATCGAGCACATTGCAGATTTCCTGCGGCGTTGGAACGCTGCCGTCTTTTTTGTTTACAAGGGCCGTCTTCGATTCTTCGCGGATGATGTCGTTGCACAGATCGACGCATTCATCGCAGATGAACACCGTCGGCCCGGCAATAAGCTTACGAACTTCATGCTGCGATTTCCCGCAGAAAGAGCAATAAAGCGTCGACTTGGCGTCGGTGCCGCTAAGCTTCGTCATTCAAACCTTCCTTGTGCGCCCTTCGCGCTCGATCAGAGCATTCCGCATGTTAGCGCCAAAACATCAAGCGGCAATGAATTTTGCAGTTCGATGACGGAAATGGCCGTGTTGCCCCCGCGTCAGTCGGTGCTTGGAGCTTCAGGGCGCTTGTCGAACACTTCATCGACCATCCCGAACGCCTTGGCCTCCTCAGCCGTCATGAAATTGTCGCGCTCCATCGACTTTTCAATCTCGGCAATAGGTCGACCTGTATAGTTGGCATAGAGCCGGTTCATATTCTCGCGGATGCGCAGAATTTCTTTGGCCTGTATCGCAATGTCCGAAGCCTGACCCTGCGCCCCGCCCGACGGCTGGTGCATCATGATTCGCGCATTGGTTAGTGCAACGCGCATCCCAGGTTCGCCCGCCGCGAGCAAAAAGCTGCCCATCGAAGCCGCTTGACCTACGCACACCGTGCCAACCTTAGGCCGGATATACTGCATCGTGTCGTGGATCGCCATTCCAGCTGTCACAACCCCGCCGGGCGAGTTGATATACATCCAGATGTCTTTTTTTGGATTTTCTGACTCGAGAAACAGCAATTGAGCCGTGATTACCGACGCCATATGATCTTCAACGCCGCCTGTAATGAAGATGATACGTTCGCGTAGCAGCCGTGAATAAATGTCGAAACTGCGCTCGCCGCGGTTCGACTGTTCGATGACGACGGGAATCAGCGCGTCTACGGGATTCATATGGTGTCCTTTATCGTTCTCGAACCGCTATATCTGGCGTCGGGTCGAAAGGATCAACCCCCTGGCGCTGGATAGGCGAGATAAGCCAGCCTGCGCACTTCGCGCCGCCCGCGAACGACTGTGTCGAGGATGAGCCCGCACATGCCATTGAGAGCGGACAGGATCATCAGTCCTGTCGACAGGATGGCCGTTGGAAACCGCGGCACAAGGCCGGTTTCGAGAAAGGTGAATACCAGCGGGATTGCAAGAACGATCGACGCGACCGCCATCGCCAAGGCAAGGCTGCCGAAAAACAGCACCGGCCGTTCGTAGCGGAACAGCGTCATGATCGTATTGAGAATGCGAAATCCGTCGCGATAGGTGCTCAGCTTCGACTCGGAGCCTTCGGGCCGAGCGGCATAGGCTGTCATGACTTCGGCCACCGGCATTCGCAGTTCGAGCGCGTGGACGCTGATTTCGGTTTCGATCTCAAACCCCGATGACAGCACCGGAAAGCTTTTGACAAACCGGCGTGAAAACACGCGGTAGCCTGATAAAATGTCGGTAAAGGTCCGTCCGAAAATGCGCGCTAACATCCCCGTCAGCATCGCATTGCCGAACCGATGGCCGCGCCGGTACGCCGCCTCAACCTCCGATTTCCGCGCGCCCACCACCATGTCGAGCTGTTCATCGACGAGACGCGCAACCAGCGCGGCAGCGGCGCCAGCCTCATAAGTCGCGTCTCCATCGGCCATCACGTAAATATCGGCATCGATGTCTGCGAACATGCGGCGTACCACATGACCTTTGCCCTGCATCCGTTCGGTGCGGACGATGGCGCCCGCAGATTTTGCGACTTCTACAGTGCCGTCGCGACTGTTATTGTCATAAACGTAAATAATCGCGTTTGGCAGCGCCGCCTTAAAGTCTGCTATCGTCTGGGAAATCGCAGCCGCTTCGTTATAACACGGCAGCAGTACGGCAATACGGGGCGCGGTCGAGGTCATCGGCGTTCGTGTAGCGCGGTTCGTGCAAGAATGGGTTAATTTTCCGGGGGCAAGCCGACACCATGACGTCAGACGGCCAATTGGCGATTGCCCGCGCGCAGCAGGCGCTGAAAAGCGGCGATGCAGAATCGGCACGTGCTGCTTTGGAGTTGGCCGAAGCCGCCTTGGCAGAATCGGAGATGCCTTGGCTGATGCTTGCTCGAACCAGTCGCCTTCTCGCAGACGCTGAGTGTGAAGAGCGCGCAGTGCGAAAGCTGCTCGACCGCAACTCGCGCGATCTCGGTGCGCTCCTGTTGATGGGCGATCTTAAAGCCAATCAGGGAGACGACCGCGCTGCGGGAAGCTGGTTTCAGACTGCGTTGGCAGTCGCAGCGCTTAATGGCGCTCCTGCGCAGTTCGAAACGCTGATCGCGCGCGCCCAAGCGTTCGTGGGCGAATCGCAAGCACGTTATGCGACGCATTTGACGTCGAGCCTTGCCAACGCGGGCACTGGCCAACTTCCCCGGGTGACGGCCGCGCTCGATCTCTTACTGGGGCGCACCGAACTTTATCAGCAGCAACCAACCAGTTTCTATTTTCCCGGCCTCCCGCAGCGCCAGTTCTTCGAGCGCGAAGAGTTTTCATGGCTTCGCAAATTTGAGTCGCAGACACTCGCTCTCAAACAGGAATTGCTGTCGATCCTTGCAGATGCGGGCAGTTTCTCACCGTATGTTGAGGGTCACCCGGACCGCCCTGCCCCTGCCAATCCGCTCCGCAACGATCCGTCATGGGGCGCCTTTTACTTCTGGCGTTACGGTGAACGCGTTGCGATCAATGTCGACCGTGCGCCCGCTATGATGGCGGCACTCGGAGCAATACCGCTTCCGCACATTGCCAGCCGGTCTCCGATTGCGCTGTATTCGCGCCTGACGCCTGGCACGCACATCCAGCCACATCATGGCTTGCTCAACACCCGGCTGATCTGCCACCTGCCGTTGATCGCGCCCGATGGCTGCGGCTTGCGTGTCGGCAACGAAACCCGACACTGGCGCGAAGGTGAAACGCTGATCTTCGATGACAGTTTCGAACATGAAGCGTGGAACCGCGGGTCTTCGGATCGCGTCGTCCTGCTTTTCGAAATCTGGCGGCCCGAACTCGATGAAGCCGAGCGCGCGGCGCTAACGGCGCTATTTGAGGCAATAAACGATTATGGCGTGCCCGAAGACCAGGGTTAGTGCGCTTTACCGCGGGCTTTCTGGATCGTCGTCACAACCAATGCGATCACTGCACCGATCGCCAATCCGATCAGCCCCGAATAGACGACATCGGCGAGCCAGTGGAGCACGCCGCTGCCTCCGCCCACACTCGCGACAAAGTTCGGCACGATGTGCAAACCATGGGTGATGATCTGTCCGCCGACCCAGATCATCGCAGCTGTCCCCAGCACTGACAGGAATCGCAGCACCCAGGGCATTGCCATGACCATTCCGCGCCCGATGGCAGCAGTTGCGGGTTTTTTCGCCAGATGAACGCCAACATCGTCCATCTTCACAATCGCCGCAACAAGTCCGTAAACCCCGACCGTAACGGCCAGCGCCACGATGGCGAGGCTGGCCGCCTGCCCCCAGATCGGCTGATCGGAGACTTCATTGAGCGCGATGGCCATGATTTCGCCTGACAGGATGAAATCGGTGCGAACGGCACCGGAAACCTTTTCCTGTTCGAGCAACGCGCCATCAGTGCCGGCATCTTCAGGATGGAGATCTTCGCCCGCGTGATGCCCAGTGACAACGTGAATGACCTTTTCGGCGCCTTCGAAGCACAGATAGGCGCCACCGATGACCAGAATCGGGGTGATAAGAAACGGCGCAAAGGCGCTGAGCAGCAGCGCAGCTGGGAGAAGGATCAACAGCTTGTTGCGCAAGCTGCCGACCGCGATCTTCCAGATAATCGGCAGTTCGCGGTCGGGCGTGAACCCTGTGACATAGCGTGGCGTGACGGCAGTATCGTCAATAACCACACCCGCCGCTTTCATTCCGGCGCGACCCGCAGCGGCCCCCACATCGTCAATCGACGCAGCAGCAATTTTGGCGATGCCCGCTACGTCATCGAGTAAAGCGGCAAGTCCTGATGGCATGATTGCGACCTACCGTCCGGCGAGTCGGCTGCCAAGCCTTGTCAGCGCAACTATTTCGCCGTGAGCGTCCAGACCCCGTCCCAATCCGAAGGAGGCGGATTCGCGGCATAGGCATCGGCGCGATGAAGATAGAGTTCGGACGGCGCATCGGTCGGCAGGGCCGAAAGCGCAGCACGAAACGATCCTGCAGCCGATCTCCAATCCCGCTCGCAATAGGCTTCGCGCCCGATCGCGTAATGTCCGAGCATCGCCTCTATTCCCGGGCGACCAGCGCGCCACGCAAGCGTTTCGTAAATGGCAACCGGCACGTCTTTCCCCTTGACGCGGATCGTGTCTATTTCGCGCACATAGTCGGTATTGGTGATCTGCTGCATCGTGAATTCGGAGAATAATATCTTCGTTCCGTAATATTTGTTCGCGCCTTCGAGCCGCGAGGCGAGGTTCACGGCGTCGCCAATCACGGTGTATTCCAGCCGCTTGGTCGATCCGATATTGCCGACGATGACCTCGCCTGTGTTGATGCCCAAACCGATATCGAGCGGCTGCTGGCCGACTGTAATACGCCGCAGGTTGAATGCGTTAAGCGCAACCATCATTTCATTGGCTGCCTTGATGGCATGATTGGCATCGTCGGGTCCGGCAAATGGCGCGCCGAACAGCGCCATCATCGCATCGCCAATATATTTATCGAGGATG